>JAHEAS010000260.1 GCA_024642645.1 Saprospirales bacterium
TTTGGTTCTGTGATGCACATTGCTCTAGAAATAAGGAGACTGGTGGATGAGGAATCCCCTGAAGTGAATAATCTATTGATACTGGCCAGAGGTATCAATTTTGTGGACGTGGCAGGCTCGGAGTGGTTGGTACAGGAAGCCAACCGTTGGAAGGAAAAAGGGGGCGGTCTTTATGTAACTGGCCTTAAATTAATCGCTCAGGATACACTTATCCGAGGTGGATTCAAAAAGCAAATTGGCGAGGACCATTTTTTTGCTACAAAGGAAGAAGCAATCACACAAATAATACCTGCACTTCAAGACGATATTTGCGCACACTGCAAGCTTCGCATATTCAATGAATGTGCTGGGAAGGCAGGTTCTAGCAGCAAAACAGCCGTCAAAACAGTAGCATCCACTGCCTTGAGCTAAGCCTAGCGCCACTTTTTTTTGTCAGTCTAAGATAAACTGCCCACTTTTGCCCCCATTTCAAACTACATGGCAAAAAGCAGAGAAGGCACATCCACCAGTTCTTTTGGTACCAGCGGCAGGATTAACCACGACGCATCCAAATTTTACAATTCCCGACTTTACACGGAATTGAATGGTGGTAAAATGCCCGATGACGTGGCAAACCCTTTTCCTCAATCACTTGAAAACCAAGTCTTTACATCCAGTTCCGAGTCCATGTCTGAGATTCCTAGCGGCTCGGTGCACTTAATGATTACATCCCCTCCTTACAACGCCAACAAGGATTACGACGAGGACCTTTCCCTTCGGGAATACCTCGATTTTTTGAAAAATGTTTTCACCGAAACCTATCGAGTGCTCGTACCAGGGGGCCGTGCCTGCATCAATCTCGCCAACCTTGGCCGCAAGCCGTACATCCCGCTCACCTCGCATATCGTCCTGCTGATGCAGGAAATCGGCTTCATCATGCGGGGCGAAATCATTTGGGACAAAGGCGCAAGCTCCACTTCCAGCACGGCTTGGGGCAGTTGGCAGAGCGCCTCCAATCCCATCCTGCGTGACGTGCACGAGTACATCCTGATATTCTCAAAGGGCGACTACAAGCGGCATTTGACCAAAAAGGAAAAAGAAGAAAAGAAAAGCACCATCAGTCGGGACGAATTCCTGGACTGGACGAAGACCATCTGGCAAATGAACGCCGAATCGGCCCGGCGAGTAGGGCATCCCGCACCATTTCCGCTGGAGCTGCCACACCGCCTCATCCAGCTATATTCTTTTGAAACGGACGTGGTGCTCGACCCATTCATGGGCAGCGGCACAACAGCACTTGCTTCATTGCGAAGCGGCAGAAAATTTGTTGGGTATGAAATCGTGGAAGAATACGTTGAGCTCGCCCGAAAGCGCATTACCACTGCTAAAAAGCTAGTCTAAATTGTTTTTTCCAAACCAATTTTGCGTAAAAACTTGTCAAATACCAAACTGCCCAAAATGGTAGTCCGTGTGTTTGTACATGTGAAGTCCCCATTCCTCGGCAGACATCTTTCCGAATAGCGGGTGCTTCAATACTTTTACTACTTGTGGGCCAGCTGCGAGTTTGTGGAAGTTGTGGACAAATATTTCCCGCTCTTTTTCAAAATCCATCTTGCCCCGCATCAAAAATTCAGCGGCAGTTGGTGAGTTCTTCTTATAGGGTTTTTCACTTAAAATTGATTTTTTCAATAGCGGCCCGATGAGTCGGAGCGGCAGAGGCAGCGGCTTCAAAGTCAGCTCGCCAGTAGGTGTTTTGAAAGCCGCCGAACAATGTGCCAACATTTGCGCTGCGTTCATTTTGCCCCAGACTGGTGTAGTTTCGGGGGTTAGCCTTTCGAGCCTTTCGAGCAGTTCTGCTTGCGAAGCAGGTTCAAAAAATGACTTCATGTGGATTCGTTTTCTTTGACAAAAAATGCGGGTGGTCTGGTGTCGCTATTTTACCCTTCTTTTTCTAGCCAATTTATCGTTTTGGCGAGTCCCTGCTCCAAGCGCAGGGGTTCATAGTCGAGTTCCCGCTGGGCTTTTTCGATGGAAAGCTCCCAGTTGTAGTTGAACCGCCTGGCCCAAGGTGGCGTAAGCATTGGAGGTTTGCCGGTTAAATTCGCCCAAATCTCCATGAAATGCGCCGCCATTTTCATCACTGGCAACGGCACTTTCAGCATTCGCACTTGCTTGTCCGATAAATTGGCCAGCGTTTCAAAAAAGCCGATGAAGGAGGCATTGGCCCCACCCAAAATATAACGCTCGCCTGCCCTACCCTGCCGCATGGCCGCCAAATGGCCTTCCACGACATCGTCAATGAAAACGTAATTTCCGATACTTTCACCGTCTCCGGGCAGCATCCGAAACTTTCCTTTAAGGTACATTTTCACCATCCTGGTCACGCCATTACTGTCGCTGAGGAGACCCGGGCCATACACCCGACTAGGGTTAACCGTCACAATGTCCATTCCCTGTCCCGACATTTCCACCGCTGCTTTCTCGGCCTGCGCTTTTGAGCGGTCATAGTCGGTGAAATAGTCCACGGAGCGGGGAGTAGCCTCATCGCTCGGTTTGCCCTGATTGGGGCTGATAGTACCTGCTGTAGAGGTGAAAACGACCCGTTTTACGCCCGCCTGGCGAGCAGCTTCAAACACGTTCACTGCACCGTCGAGGTTGAATTCGTAAAATGTTTTTGGATCCTTGTCCCAAGGTTTGGCGAACGCCGCCACGTGGAAAACCGCATCACAGCCAGTCGCCGCTGCATGGAGGCTGGGCTTGTCGAGCAAATCGCCTTTTTTCATCACCGTGCCGGGAATTTTCTTCAATTCCTCCGCCTTCTTTTCGTCCCTATACAAGGCATGCACGGTATGGCCTTCGGCAACGAGCCTTTTCGTAAGTTGCGTACCGATGTAGCCGGTGGCTCCTGTTATCAAATATTTCATCCAATTGTCTTGGTTTACTAAATTGCTGGATGGTATTCGTCTCAACCATCCAGCAATTCAATAATCAATTTATTCCACTACCAACTTCCTTACAAACATCCCCTGCACCGTCCGAACCTGCACAAAGTACAAGCCCGGCACAACATTGCTGGTGTTCAATTGTACCAGTTCCGTGTCCAAACCACT
Organism: Saprospirales bacterium; assembly: GCA_024642645.1. Classification (GTDB taxonomy): domain Bacteria; phylum Bacteroidota; class Bacteroidia; order Chitinophagales; family Saprospiraceae; genus UBA6168. The sequence continues at coordinate 3,090 of JAHEAS010000260.1, forward strand.
CGTAGCCACTGGCACCAAACGTCCTTGCACATCCATCAATTGCACAGCAATTGGCTTACCCAATTGCGGAGCAAGCACAAGGTTTACCTCGTTGGTAGCTGGGTTAGGGAAAAGCTGGAATTGGGCATCCGCCTCCTGACCTTTGGTACCTCCAATGATATCAGCGCCTGCGTCCATTTTGATGTTGAAGTGCGGTGTACCTGTGTAGCCGCCCGCTCCATCATTGACCGAAAAGGTGAAATAATCGTAAAGTGCAGCGGTGTTGGTATTGGTATAGGTCAAGTATTTATTGAAAACATCGTCCATTGTGAACTGCCCACCAACGCCAAGGGTTGAGCCGTTCAGTTTTACTTGGCCATTTGTTGTGTTCTTAACGATGGTGAACTTCAACTCCCCCCATGTATTGTCGGCGTCGTTGGCAACTAAATTGTCGGTATAAATGCGGTTCGTACCGCCTGGTGGCACGGCCAACGTGTCATTTTTCACAATTACTGGATTGGCTGAGGAGGCGGAGCCGCAAACCTCCAACACCCAATTGCTAAAAGAACCGCCCTCACCAAGTGTGTTTACAACTTCCAGTTCCAATGCCCAATCGCCTTTTTTGTCTTGCCCGGCAAAATCAGCCAGCAAACCTACTGGTTTATAAGTCAAATTAGCGGTGGGACAGTTGGTGAGGATGTTCGCCGATTGGTCATTGAACCCAGCGTTTAGGCTGTTGCTGTTGCAGTTGGGTTCCGACATCAACACGACAGGCGTGCTGCCGTTCGGGCTTTTTAACCTTACCACTATATGCCGTAGAGCAGAATGCGTTGCCACCACTTTTTTGACCCTCACATCAGAGATAGAGCCAGCCTGGGAGAAATTTATCTTTGAGGTGATGAGTGGCAAACCAGTGGATGGAATGGGAATGTTGTTCTGGCTTCCAGTACTGCTTATTTCTGTGCAAGATTGCGAAACCGTGCGGAAACTGAACGGGTCGCCGAAATCACCCATGCCGCAAATATTACTGGCCCGTACCTGCCAGTAATATACTTGGTTGTCCTCCAAGGTAATACTTGGTGTAAACTGTGCGCTAGCCAGTCCTGTACCACTGTCCACAATGTTCGTAAACCCAGGATCAGTAGCAATTTGAATATCGTAATTCTGCGCATTCGGCAGTGCCGACCATCCAAAAACAGGCAAGGTTCCCTGCCCAGCAGCCCCATCGGCAGGGTTAGTGGCCGTGATTCCAGTTAGGTCAGTGTCCACAATGCTGATGGTCAAAATGCGGGTCTGATCTGGCTGGCCGGGCGACGTTGCCACAATGTTGAAAGTGATATCGCCTGACGTAGCTGCTCCACTCGTATTGACGGTCAAAGTGGAAGATTGACCCGCAGCCACTGGATTTGCACTAAAATTGGCAGTGACACCAGCTGGCAAGCCATTCACTGTGTAAGTGACATTGCCGTTATAACCCATCAAAGCTTGCGTGGCTAGGGTTACCGTGAAATCATTGCAAGCCAGACCGCCCTCGGCGGGGTTTGTCGTCAATACATACCCCGGCTGCGTAGCCGCTGTAATGGTGAAATTCTGGTTTGAAATATCAAAGAAAATATTGTCCGCAGCCTCCACTTTGATACGTGCGGTTGTGCTTGGCATATTCGGCAGTACCACATACGCCGAACCGTCATTTTCGCCTTGCGATAGCAAAAGTGTTGGATAGGTCAAGCCGCCATCCGTGCTCAAGTAGATGTTCACTTTTTTGCAGTTGACCGGAGCGAGGTTGGTGTTGGCCACGTCCCAGGTTGCTTCCACGTATTGGCCCACAGCGAAAGTCTCAGCGGCGTTCGGGTACGTGACCACGAAAGGACCAGCACTGGCAGCGCAGTTGAACTGAATTTCATCAAAATTGAAGCCGCCATTGTTCGGGTGGTTGTCACGAACCGTGAAGCGGAAAGTAAGCACCCTGTCATAAAAAGGCAGAATTTCCTGAATGTCTGGCGTACCACTTAGTATGGTCTGTATTTTTGGAAAAACACGGGTCGGAGTCGTCTTTGGTGGGTACGAACGGAACAGCGGTGCAGTGCCTTCCGGTGACCCAAGGGTACTTGGAGGGCCAAGGTCGTACTGTTCCCAGCAGTAAGTCAAGGTGTTTGGGTCTTCGGTATCAGAGGCCGTTCCGGTGAGCGAAAACGGGGTTGATTTTGGGATATAAAAACCGCCTTGCATCGGGATGTCTGCCTCCGGTGTCGTGTTTCCTCCTGGAACTACCTGCTTGCACTGGTTACCCCCACCCGTGCGGGTGAAGGACTGAATGCGCAGCATGGAATTGTTGTGGAAATAATCATCCGTGGTCGGCTGCAAGTGATTGACAGTGCAAACCCCGTTGCCATTATAGCACATGATAGAAGACCCACTGCCGGGCTCATAAGCCGTCGCTGGTGTCTCGTTTTCATTGTCACACTTGTTGAAAGTGTGGGTCGCATTCATCTGGTGCCCCATTTCATGCCCTGCTACGATATAAAACAATGCCCCTGTGTACGGCCCAAATTTGCAGGAAGCAGCCCGAGCCTTGGGGTATTGGGCAAGTATTTCACTGTTGCAAACGCCTCCCAATTGAGCCAATCCACCGCCATTGGTACCAAAAACATGTCCC
>JAHEAS010000261.1 GCA_024642645.1 Saprospirales bacterium
ATGTTGAAGTAAATATTGCGCACTGCTGCCACCGTGTTCACCACTTGCTCCTTCACCACTAGCTCGCCCGTCCGGGCAATTTCGAGGGTTTTATCCTTCGTAACGAACATTTTCATGCCATCGAAAAGCGTCCAGTTCAATCCCACGGAAGCGTTCAGGTTGTTCGAGACCACATTGTTCCGTTCCCGAACAGTTCCATCCGAAAACTCCTGCCGCTGGTCGTTGTTGTTCCAGACCGTGCCGAGCGTGGCGTTAAGACGTGGTGCCAATGCCCAGTTCACGTAACTTGCATCCAGAGAAGTTATCGCTGCCTCGTTTTTGGCCAACAGGATGCCGTAGTTCTGTGCCAATGCAGCACCAACGGCCTCCTCCAGCGTCAATATTTGTTGGGAAAAAATAGGCGATACGCCCAAAAAAAATGCGAATACTGCGGGTGTAAATCTTTTCATGGCCAACTTTGGATTTTGCCCCAAAGCTAACGCAAAAACCCGCAGCCACTCTAAACTCGGAACTCAAAACTCAAAACTCAAAACTTCTTCACTCATCTCCTTCTTTCTTCTTTTTCTTTTTGTGCTTCAATACTTTAGCCTCAAAGTAGAAAATGATTTCTTCCGCAATGTTCTTCGATTGGTCGCCCACCCGTTCCAGTTTTCTAATCATGGAAAGCACCAACAGGCAGTTGCGCACTTGGTCTGGGTAGTTTTTGATGCTTTCTTCCACCCGGTCTAGGGCTTCTTCGTCAATTTTGTCAAGGATTTTGTCACGTTTGAAAATGGTACGGGCCAAGCGGGTATCCTCTTTGTCAAAGGCCTCCAGGGTATCGGCCATCATCTCGTTGGCAACGGCGTACATTTCCAAGATTTTGGTATGCTCCAGAATGTCTTTGTTGAAGTCCGTGTCGGCATCCAGCACGAAGTCAGCCACGCTGGCTGCGATATCGCCGATGCGCTCTAGATTGTTGCCGATTTTCAATGCTGCCAGTACCAGCCTAAGGTCAGTCGCTACCGGTTGGAAAAGTGCAAAAATATTCTCGCAGTCCTTGTCAATCTTCAGCTCGTAGGAGTTGACCCGCTTTTCGTTCTCCACCACCTCTTCTGCGAGGTCACGGTCGAAATTATTGAGGGCATCCCTTCCCTTTTCCATTTGATTGAGTACCAGCCGCCACATATCAATGATGTCGGCCTTGAGCATGGTGAGTTCGGAATCTAAGTGAGTCATCTTAATTAATGATGAATGATTAATGATGAATGATTAATGAGGTTCATGTAAAAAGAAAATTAATAGCTGCAATTGTGATTGCAATTATACTGATTGCGATTATGCCGAGCTTTTTCTATTTGGTTATTATGGAGCTCCGTACTAAGTTCATTACTTCTTTGCTATCGTTGTAAAGCGACTCATATTCCGAATCGTTTATAATAGTTGGTTGCAAATAACACTTCGAGCCAAAACTGTGTCTCTCCTATCTCTTTTTGGGCTATGCCCAATTTATGTATAAAATCCGGTCCTGATTCAGCATTTGCGGCCTCTCGCACCATCGCTCCGGGGCTTGTTCCGCTTCGTATTATTTGCTTGCTAATAATGAATTCTTTTTTTTCTTCGATTAAGTACTTGCCTAATTTCACTATCCGAACAGCAAACTGAAATGATTTTTGACCCAATGGGTCATCCCTTCTAATTAGTAGTAGCTTTGCTCATAACCGCTTATTTAATGATGAATTATAAATGATGAATCAAGCAGTGTTTCCTCATTAATCCATGCAATAACCAAACAAATTTAGCACACCCTTCCCTCCATTCATCATTTATCATTACCCAAAGCGCCCTGAAATATAGTTTTCCGTTTCCTGTTTCGATGGATTGGTAAAAATCTTCCTTGTCTTACCAAATTCAATCAGGCTACCAAGATAGAAAAAACCTGTGTAATCGCTCACACGACCAGCTTGTTGCATGTTATGGGTCACGATGACGATGGTGAATTCTGATTTCAATTCAAAAATCAAGTCCTCGATTTTGCCTGTGGAGATGGGGTCAAGCGCTGAGGCAGGTTCATCCATCAAAATAATCGATGGCTCAATGGCCAAAGCCCGGGCAATGCAAAGCCGTTGCTGCTGTCCACCAGAAAGCTCGAAGGCTGATTTTTTTAGTTTATCCTTCACCTCGTCCCAAAGCGCCGCTTGGTGCAGCGTCTTCTCTACTTGCCCTTCAATAAACGACTTGTCCGTGATGCCGTTCACCCGCAAACCGTAGGCCACGTTCTCAAAAATACTCTTTGGAAATGGGTTTGGTTTCTGAAAAACCATACCAACATTGCGCCGCAGGGCGTCAATCTTAGTGGCTTTTATTTTGTAAATGTTCTCCCCGTCCAGCAGCACCTTTCCGGTAATACGGGTTTCTGGAATGAGGTCGTTCATCCGGTTGAAAAGCCGGAGGTAGGTGGACTTCCCACAGCCGGAAGGCCCAATCAGTGCCGTCACTGAATTCTCCGGGATGCCCAAAGAAATATCCTTCAGCGCATGAAAATCGCCGTAGTGCAAGTTGACGTCTATGGTCTCGATTTTGTTTGACATGTCTTGAATTTACGATTTACGATTTACGATTTACGATTGGCGGAAATACTTCCCAATCGTAAATCGTAAATCATAAATCCAAAATCATCAATTCATTTTCACTTTTTTTCCAAAATAATTGCGGAGCAAAGCTGCTAAAATATTGACGATAAGTACGATAGCTACCAGCACAAAGGCCGTCCCATAGGCTATTGGGCGGCTTGCCTCAATCTGCGTGCCGCTGGTCGAAATTACATAAAGATGGTACGGAAGCGCCATGCACTGGTCCATAATGCTGTTGGGCAATCTTGGTAAAAAATAGGCAGCTACGGTGAATAGTATTGGTGCCGTCTCACCTGATACCCGCCCCACGGCAAGAATGAGCCCTGTCAAGATATTCGGCAAGGCGATGGGCAACACTACCTTCCTAATGGTGTAAAGCTTGGAGCCACCGAGGGCATAACTTGCCTGCCGGAATGTGTCATCCACTGACTTGAGTGATTCCTCAGTGGTGCGGATGACGATGGGTAGCGCCAGCAGCCCAAGTGTCAAAGAGCCAGCGAGAATGCTTGCTCCAAAGCCCATTTGGTTCACAAACAGCGCCATGCCGAAAAGACCAAAAATGATACTGGGAACGCCTGCCAAGTTGTTCGTCATCATGTTGATGAAGCGCTTCATAGGTCCAGATACAGCGTATTCGTTGACATAGATACCTGCCATTACGCCCACCGGAAATGCAAACAACATGCTGCCTCCGACCAAATAAAGCGTGCCAATAATGGCTGGATAGATACCACCTTTCGTCATGCCATCTGTGGGCATGGCTGTTAGAAACTCCCAGCTGATAACTCCAATCCCTTGTTTGATGATGAAAAATAGGATGAGGAACAACAGCGCCACGATACCGTAGCTGATGCCCTTAGATACGCCAAACATCACGGCTTGCCCTATTTTTTTTCGTCGGTCGTTGCTTTCAGGAAAGGTCATTTTATTATTTGAGAATTAGAATTGATAATTAGGGGCAGCCCCAATTATCAATTCTCAATTTTTAATTATCAATTATCGCCGCTTCGCAGATACCCGCTCCACTAACAAGTTGATTATCAACGTAATAATGAACAAAATGCACCCAAGTGCAAACAGCGCCTTAAAATGCAGGCCGCCAAATGGCGCCTCTCCTAACTCGGCGGCGATGGTAGCTGGGATGGTACGCACAGGCTGCAATAGCGAGTGCGGCATGATGGCTGAGTTGCCCGTGACCATCAAGGCTGCCATAGTTTCGCCAATGGCCCGACCGATACCAAGTATGGCGGCGGCCGTAATGCCTGATGCGGCGTAAGGCACAATCACCTTGCGGATGGTTTGCCATTGCGAAGCACCCAAAGCAAGGCTGGCCTCTTTCATAGCACGGGGGGTGGTGCGCAGGGCATCCTCCGAAACAGTAATGATGGTTGGCAGGGCCATAATGGCCAACACGATGCTACCTGCCAATGCCGTTTCACCAACAGGCAGGTTGAAAGTATTTTGCACAAATGGTACGATGACCACGAGGCCGAAGAAACCATACACCACAGAAGGGATGCCTGCGAGAAGTTCGATAATGGGTTTTAGGATTTTACGCACTCGGTCGTCTGCGATTTCGGCCAAGTAAATGGAGGCGGCCAAACCCAATGGCAGTGCGAAGAGAATGGCAAAAAAGGAAACCAGCAGTGTGCCAAGCAAAAGGGGCATTATGCCCATTCGAGCGGCTGGGCGGCTGGTGGGAAACCACTCGGTGTCAGAAATGAAGGTGGAAAAAGAGACTTTGTCCACTTCGACTTCTTTGGCGCTTTTGAGTAGGCCGACCGTTTGTTTTTCAGGGAAAAAGCCAATGGCGCCAGGTAGGCTATCCATGTAGCTGTCAATGCATTTTGGCAAGTACTCGAACTTTGGGCCAAGTTGTTCGGCCGTAAACGCCTCGCCAAGTTCGTCGAGGGTGAAGAGTTCGATAGGTTGGTCATTGCCGCCGATGGCTTTCCAGTTGTCTATTTTTTGGTCAAAAATATCCTTGATTTGGGCTGCGTCAAGTTCTTTAACGGGGTTGGAGTTGTGCACCCAAAGTGTAGAACCTTCATCGACTGGCGATAGGTTGAAAAACGAGATGCCTTCTTTGAAAAGGAAAATAACAATGAGCAGTACGATGAACCCAGAGGAGTAACCGCAGATTTTTATCAAACGCTCGAATACCGGCTCAGTAATTTTTCTTAGTCGCATGGATGAGTGGTTCGGCAGATGGATTTGAAAATTTTTCAAACCTAGCAATTCCAAAGAATCGCAAAAGTCTAAAAAACGGCAACAGTCGCAAAGCTAAAATGCAAGCTTTGCGACTATTTACACAAAAATCATCGCTAATTTACTTCACAGGCACATAGCCGCTTTCCGAAACATGCTGTTGTCCAACATCAGACATTACATAGTCAACGAATGCTTTGACTTTGCCTTCGTTTTTTCCATCATAGAAATAATAGAGTGGACGGGCTACAGGGTAGCTCTTGTCTTTTGCACCTTGGATGGATGGAGCTACGAAAGTTTTGCCAGCATCATAGGAAACAGAAACTGCCTTTACACTTGGCGTCATGTACGCCAAGCCGATGTAGCCGATTGCGCCTTTTGTTTGGCTGATGGACTGCACGATTGCACCCGTGGCAGGCATGTTCAGCACGGAGGAAGCGTAGTTTTTCTTGTCCATAACGTGCTCCTTGAAGAACTCGTAAGTGCCCGAAGAACTCTCACGGCTGTAGGCCACGATAGGTGCATCATCGCCTCCTACTTCCTTCCAGTTTTTGACTTCGCCGGTAAAAATTTTCTCTAGTTGCTCACGTGTTAGCTGTCCCACCTTATTGTCAGGGTGAACGATGACCGAGAGTGCATCGAAGCCAATGGTCACCTCTTTGAGGTCCATTCCTTTGTCTGTGAACTTCAAGCGCTCGTCCGTTTTCAGGTCACGGGAGGACATGCAGATGTCCGTAGAACCGTCCATCAGCGCTGTGATGCCTGTGCCAGAGCCTCCGCCCACGACCGTGATGGCTGCACCAGCGTTGGTTTTCATGAACTCTTCGGCCTCTTTTTGGCTGAGGGGCAGCACCGTGTCGGAACCTTTAACAGCGATGGAAGTAG
>JAHEAS010000262.1 GCA_024642645.1 Saprospirales bacterium
GGCACTGGACTGGCGCCCAAATTTGAGCCGCCCGTGCCGAGGCCGATGGCGGGGCTGTTGGGCAGCAGGTGGAAATCGTACCAGGTCGGGTTGACGAACTGCGGGTTGGAGTTCCAGGTGCCGGGACTACTGATGGAGTCGAGGTCGGAGAGGCAATTGGTCAACGTCAAGCCGGAGAAGGCGTCATAGACGTATGCGTCCAACGCAGCATTGCTCACGATGCAGTCGGTGATGCTGCCTGTGCCGCCTAGGTTGCCGGGGTTCTTCTCGTAGGCCGACACACCTTGGTTGTTGCCGAAAAACGTGCAATGCTCAACGTCCACCTCGCTTTGGTCTTTAAGGGCAATACCGATGTTCGTGTAAGCGATGGTGTTATTGCGCACCGTGCCTGTGCTTTGCTGCCCGATAGAAATGCCCTTGTCGAAGCAGTGGTAGATGAAATTGTTCTCAATGAGCAAATCATGGCATTGCTCGCCGATATCGAGGCCGTCGCAGTTGTCGCCCCGGAAGTCGTGGACGATGTTGTTTCGGATGATGCCGCCGCTCACGCCGTCGTAGTCGATGGCATCCATGTCCGGCTGGTTACCGCCTTCGAAGCTGCAGTTTTCCACCCTTGCAAAGCCCTGCTTCACGTTGATGCAATCGCCTGTCACAGCGGATTTCAGTTTGGAATTGGTCAGCACCACATCTGAGAACCGGGCGAAGATAGGGTTGTCCGTCACCGCCGTCAGGTCAAGGTGGTCGAGGTTCATATCGGCGTGGAAGGCGCTGATGGCCGCCGGGAAGTACAGGCGGTGCGACCCCGCCGAGGCATTCTCCAATTTTACGAAGGAAATTGAAGAAACGGCAGTCGTGTTTTTCAAAAAGATGCCGCCCCAAACTGTTGCGCTTGGCCTGTTTTTTACCAAAATCGGCGAAGCCACCGTCCCGTTCATTTGCAGGTCGCCCTGCACGTAGAGGTTTGCCTTTTCGGAAAACTGAATTTCTACGCCAGGCTGCACGGTAAGTGTGGTATTGGGTTTTATGGTGACGTCGCCTGCGGCAATGTACGGGGAGCAGGCGGCGGTCAGGGTCAAGTTTTGGAAAATGGTGTCAGGCAAAATGCCACAAGTCCCGTCCGACTCGAAGACTGCCCGCAGCGTGCGGGGATTGGCGTCGAGCGTCACATCGAGAACGGAGTTCGTGCCTACTATCTCGGCGCTACTCGTCGTTGTGGCCAGCATTTCGAAGTCAAAACTGATGTCGGAGCTCGAACCGTTCACCTGGTGCACTTCCACCGCCAGCAGGTTTTGTCCCTGTACGAGCGCCGAAGCAGGTACGGTCATTTCATTCCAAACGCCCTCTGCTGCAGCGCTGAGCGCATACGTTCCGAAGGTGATCGCCGCAGGCGCAGCAGGCAGGTTAACTCGCCAGATTTCGGTGCCGTTGAGGTAAACGACTGCTCCATCGTCCACGTTCAGGCGGGCCAGCAGGCTGCTGATATTTGCCGGATTGGCAACGTTGAAGCTCGCCCGGAAATAGTAGCTCGGCGTTTTGTTGTTCGCATCAGGGCCATAACTGAGCACCGTGGCCTCATCACCGTCGCCGTAACCGAGTTCAGCTGGGCCGCTCTGCCAGGATGCATCGCTGAAGCTAGGCTGATTCCAGTTGCTGACAGGGGCACTGGTCGCATCACTGTATTTCCAGGTGCTGCCTGCAGCAAGTAGATAGGTCTGCGTACCGCTCCCTTTTTCCCAGCGGACAAACTGGAAGCCGGGCTTGGCCTCCGCAGTGAGGGTGAAAGTACGGTTTTGAAAATACTTGCCCGTCCAAGGGTACGACGGCACTTTCATTTCATGCAGTCGGATAAATCCATGCGCCGGGTCGCTCACTTCGAGGTTCAGCGTGGTGGTGCCAGCTTGGTTGAAAAAGCTCGTCAAGTCGCCCCACATAAAATTGGTGCGCTGTACGCCGTACTGTTTGAGTTGGTTCACTTGGTTTTCCCAATACGCCACGGAAGGGATGGCGTTGCCGTAACTCGACGTGGTGCCGAGCCAGCGGGCCACTTGGTAAGGCATTTCTGGGCGAATCCAATCGGCGTGTTTGTCCACCAATTTGTTGACGCTCACGGGGTTGTAGGTCACGTAAAGGTGGTCGGCGAAGCGGGTGATAAAGCGCTCCTGAAAGGCGTTGTTTTCCAACATTTTACGAAGAAAAAGCGTGGCCCAAGGGCCGTTGCTCCAGTCGGGGCCGGTGGTAGAAGTCGCCCAGTTCATTGCCGTGCCATTGGCATTGCCAGGGAAAAAACCCCGGTCATAATCGTGCATCAGCCAGCGCCAGTGGCCTTCGGGGCTGCGCTTGCGAAACAGGGCGATGTTGTGTCCCCAACTGGTGTTTGCGCTATAAATTTCGGAGATGATATAGTCCGTGAAATTCTTCGTGTCGGCCACGGCATCGAGCGCTGAAAAAGCGGCATCGCTCTGGACGCCCGTATTGAGCAGTGCTACCATTAACTGATAAGTCCCGTCGTCGCCCTCTTTTATTTCTGCATTGTTTTCGATGTAATCGAGGCTGTCGGGGTCTATGCCGTGGTAATGCTCGGTGTAGTCGGCGTCCTGCTTTTCCCGGATATTTTGGAGGCCGAGGTATTGGCCATTGATGAAAACAGCCACCGGGCGGAAGTCCTGCCCGTCGAGGTCAGCTTCCTGATTGATGAGCTCCTGCATGAGGCCGTCCCGGAAAAGGGTGTACGACCAGTCGCTGCCGGAGCAACGCAGGATGAGGTCTCCGAAGCGCTTGCGTGGGTTATTGGGAAAAAGCTGGTAGTCGAAATGACCGCCACCGTATTGTTTTCGGGAGTAAATATTGAGTAGTTTTTGGGGCAAAATCCAAGCGTTCTCGCCGCCCACCTGCACCCCAGCATCATGGTGGAAGCCGAGCAGTCCGTCCGGTTCGTAGAATTCGAGGTGGATGGGATACTCCCAGGTCGGCTTGAAGCTTTGCACATAAAGCCCGCTGTCCGGTGCGTAAAAATAGTCGGGATTGGTGGACAAGGACAGCACCGCCAGCCCCCGGTTTTCGAAGCCTTCGTTGATGAAATAGGTGTTCGTGAGCACTGGGCCAGGCAGTTGGTTGGGGTAAAACATGCGGGCCTTCACCACCGTCGTGGCGGTAATTTGTATTGGCTGCGCAAAAGTAGGGCTGTTCTCCGTCGGCACTGACCCGTCGAGTGTGAAGCGGACAGTACCAGCTTGGTACAGGTCTTGGATATTGATAGTCTGTGGCGCATTTAAAAAACCGCCAGCCTGTGAGAACGATGGCACTTGGCGCACAAAGTCGGTGTAAAAAACGGCGGTATTGTTGCTCGCTCCCGGTGTCGGTTTAGCGAAATAGCCCCAAGGTTGCCCACCATCCGTCTGCCGCCCAAAGGAGACATCGGTCAGTTGCTCCGCAAAGTAAATCTGGTCCACTTGCGCCCCGTTGGCGTCATAAATAGCCAACTGCTCGCCGCTCGCCCCCAATTTAAAGCTGGTATGCAGTCCCGTGCCCGTCCCGTCTGCCCAGATGAGCAAGAAGCCGCCTGCCGGGATGCTGGCGCCAACAGGGAAGGCCCATTTCAGGCTGTCGTTGCTGTCTGAGAGGTGCCAACCGGTGAGACTGACGGGGCTTGCGCTGGGGTTGTAGAGTTCCAGCCAGTCGGCATTGTCCCCAAAGTCAGGGTCGGCAATGGTGGTTGCGTTGGAGGCCTGGAACTCGTTGAGGAGAACTTGGGATTGTGCTGGCGCAATGGCCAGCACGCAGGCGATAATGCGCAGGAGTTTTTTCATGATTTTATACGGTGGTGTTCGATGGCTTTCGGTTGCGTGGTTGCCTGAAAATATTTCGCAGGGGGCGAATGTAGGGAAAGGTGGAAAGAGTTTTCTATGAACAATTGGTTTGGTTGTTCAAAATAACGGCTATGCTCAACGGGTTGTCAGGTGGTACCTATGGCTGAATAATCTGTTGTATGAAACTTGCGACAAAAGTTTCGTTGCCCAGTGGCAGATAAAGCTCTAGGTGCGGGCAGTAGTCCATGCGTGGCAAAACTACTTTGCCGCCTACTTTGTAGCCCTGCTCCAGGGTCGTTTTCCGAAGGGAATAATTCGCCCAGAAATCCACGGACGGCGGCAATGTTGGCGCTGGTTGTGGTGGTGGAACATAAGTGCTGACGTAGGTAACGTTGACGATGTTGTTTGCCACGTTGTTTTCACTGCTGCCCTCGCTACTGACGCCAGTGTCGGTCGCAATCGCTGCCACCACACCAACCACAGCCACCACACCGACTGCCACGGCCAAGTTTTTGGCGGTAGCTTCATGGCGGCTTTGGTCAATATCTTTGTTGAGTAGTTCCAATTCTGGGTTCATTGCGTTGCGGGTGCCTTCGCCTTCGGCGCATTTCAGGTAAATGTTTTCGGGTGAAAGCAACACGGCCTGGCTACCCCAATTGGTCATTTCAACATCGAAGACAAGGTACTTTTTGTTGTAGGTGTCAAAGTAAACCTGCATATCGGCGCTGTCCTTTTGCTTTTTGATGATTTGCCGTCCGTAGCTCCATTTAATGTAGTCTTGATCGGCATCCATTTGAATGACGGTGCGGGGCGAAAAGCAAGAAGTCAGGGTGGTTATTGCCCCAAAAAGGACCAAGAAAAGCTGAATTGAATGTCTCATTTTGGTGGAATTTTGAACATGCGCTTTGGGAAGTTTTGTAATGTGATAACTGGGTATTCTTTGAAAACGCTGCGTTTAAAGTTCAGAAGATGCGTTAAAGTTCAGTTGGTTGTCAGGGGGACTCCCTCCAAACCTGGTAGTTCATGGCTCCCAAGCTTCATGATAGTTTTCAATAGTATGAATATTGGCTTTAAAATATTTTGCATAAAGGAGGTATTTGCAAGAAGCCAACCGTCATAAAGCAGACCATTGCAAGTCAATCATTTCCCTAGATTTGCCTCCATGAATTCAACGAGACAAATCACCCTTTCTTTATTTTTCCTGCTTTACCAGCTTTGCTTGGTTGCACAGACATTCAACGCCACCGTTGAGCAGCCCATTCCCGATGATGGTAGTTCCATTGCTTTCAATTTGGAAGTGAATGGCTTGCCTGATACCATCAACACCAGCTTTGGCCTGGTTCAGGTCTGCCTGAACATGACCCATACTTATGACAGCGACATGGACGTGCGGGTGATAGCGCCTGATGGCACGACATTCCTGCTGTTTGCTGGTATTGGGGGAGGTGATGACAACTGGGAAAACTGCTGCCTCCGGGACGATGCACCGGAGTTTATCTTCAATTTCGGGGCGCCGTTCAATGGCACCTTCCGGCCAATGGGCAGCATGGGCAACGTGAACAATGGCCAAACCCCCAACGGTACTTGGCAAATCCTGCTGCTCGATACGTATGCCTTTGCGGATGCAGGCTTCCTCCAGGATTGGAGTTTGACCTTCGATGTCGGTGCGCCCGGCCCGTTCGTGTTTCCCGGCGGTCATTTACCCATCGTCAAAATCTCTACAGGCGGTCAGGTTATCGAAAGCGAGCCGAAAATCATAGCCGACTTTCAAATCATCAACAAGGGCAATGGCCAACTGAACTTGCCGACAGACTCTGTCTATGAATATGAGGGAAAAATAGCCGTGGAACTGCAAGGCTACACCGGGCCTTGGTATCCCAAAA
>JAHEAS010000263.1 GCA_024642645.1 Saprospirales bacterium
AGTGCGGAAGAAGCTGCGGGCCGGCGACCGGGTAGAGTTTGGCGGGGAGGTGATTTTGATTGAAGCCTAGGCAACTCTCCAGAAATAAAAAAGAGCCGGGTTATAGGTAATTATAGCCCGGCCCTTTATTTACACTCTTTTTTTACTGGTGATAAGTCTGGTTATGCGCCAGCGTCTTGCCGCATTTTGCGCAAGCAACAGCACTTCCAGCACCTCCGGCACAACCTGCCGAACAGGTGTAATGCCAAACACCTTTTGCATTTTGTGCAGGCTCAGGAGTTTGGGTTGGAGGAGGAGTTGGCGTAAGACCATCTGGCAAAGTGATGGCACTGTTAGCAGGCGTCGTTTGCGTTGGTGTTGCGTCCGCTGGTGGGTGATAAGCCGCATTGTGTACCAAGGTGGTTCCGCATTTTGGGCAAGCTTCCGCTGAGCCACCGCCGCCTTCACAGCCTTTTGGGCAGGTGTAGTGCCAAACGCCAGCAGCATTTTGAGGAGGCTCTGGCGTGGTAGTGGGCGGTGTAGCAGTAGCATCGCCAGCAGCAGGCTGGCCTGACTGGAGGCTTTCCACGGCAGCGTCACGGGCGGCATCGCCGTCGTTGCTACAGGCAGTAAAAAGAGTGGTGGCAGCAAGTGCCAATACGGTCAAATAAGTTAGAAACTTCATTTTTAAGAATTTTATGAGCAATAAAGGTAGAAAATAAAAATTTGGGAGTGCACTATTCGGTGCAAACGCCCCAGTACTATTGTGCTTTTGAAAAGTTCAATGACTGTTTAAACGTAAGCACGGAGATTAGTTTCCTGCAAACCAACGTTTTGCAGCGCTGTGGCCCATGAAGCCTTTGAACGAATTATTTTTTGCGTAACGCCCCCGTCATTTCAGTTTAAAAACCACAGAACGAACCCGCTTGCTTTCCCTCCCGCCTGGCGACATTTCCTCCAAAATCAAATCACGGGCAGCGGGAATTTCAAACACCTCAGCCAAATTTCGGATGGGCGCAACGGGCACTTGCTCAGCGTGGCAGCGCTCCAGAATCTCCCCTGCATCGAAATTGCGGAACACAGCCTGCAACTTCTCCGCCAGTGCGTCCCGGTGCTCCAAACGGAGCGCATTGGTGAGGAAGCGGGCATCTTCTCCCAATTGCGAAGCACCCAACAACTGGCACAACGCCCGAAACTGCTGCTCCGTGCCCGTCGAAACGATGAGCGGCTTCTGGTTTTTGGTGTAAAAAATCTCGCCATACGGCGCAATGTTCGGGTGGCGGCTGCCCATGCGCTGGGGAAGATGGGCGAGGTTGAGCCAATTAGCGGCCTGGTTCGCCAGCGAGGCCACGCCCGTATCGAAAAGCGAGACCGTTACCTCTCCGCCAAGTCCGGTTCGCTCCCGCCGAAGCAGGGCAGTCAGAATGCCTTCCTTCAGTTGGTGTGCCGCCAGCAAGTCCATCAGTGCCACAGGCATTTTCACCGGTGGGCTGTCCGGTTCGCCGTTCATGTGCATCCAGCCGGTTTCAGCTTGGATGGCTACGTCGAAGCCGGGGCGCAGGTCGTCCTCACCGTAGGCGCTGATGCTGGCATAAATGAGTCGGGGGTTCCACTCCGCCAGCGAGGCACAGTCGAGGCCAAACTTTTCTGCACCGCCTTTTTTGAAATTGGAAATGACGACATCTGCCGTTTTGAGCCAGTCCATTAATTGTTGACGGTCAGCGGTTTGTGCCAAGTCGAGAAAGACATGGCGCTTCCCCCAATTCACCGAGTGGAAGTAGGCGGAAGCGGGGTCAGCGGGGTCTTCCGAGGGCATTTTCCAGTGGCGGGTGGTATCGCCTCCTGTGGTCAGGTTTTCTATCTTCAGCACCTCGGCGCCCAGCTCGGCGAAGAACATGCCGACTGCCGGGCCTGCGAGGACGCTGGCAAGTTCGACGACTTTGAGTTGATGGAAAATTGGTTGCTGCATTAGAAAAATGTTGCTGCAAAGGTATGCTAAGCGACGCTTACTGGAACACCATCGTTCAGAAAGTCAAACGGTGATTTTTTGCTGTTGGTTATGTGATTTTAATTACTGACAATGATTGATTGTCACCCTAATTTTGCACCATATAAAAGTAAAAACAACAATTATCGAGCCTTCGGCAAGCCAGTTTTTACTTGGCTTTTGGTTAAATCCTTTTCTTTAAAGCCACGACAATCACTTCAATATTTATTAAATCAATCAAAATAATAGCATGGAAAATCTAGTAATTGGTTCAATGCCCAGAATCGGTGACAAAGCACCTGATTTCAAGGCAAAAACGACCGCTGGAGACCTCACTTTCTCCGAATACAACAAAGGCAGTTGGGTCGTAATGTTTTCACACCCTGCCGACTTCACACCCGTCTGTACGACCGAGATGTCGGCGTTTGCAACGGACAGAAACTTTTATGCACAGCACAACACCAAACTGCTTGGATTGAGCATCGACAGTGTACACTCCCACCTGGCATGGGTGAACAACGTACGGGAAAAAACGGGTGTTTACATGGACTTCCCCATCATTGCCGACCTTGACATGAAGGTGGCGAACCTGTACGGCATGTTGCATCCCGGTGAAAGCGAAACGGCTGCCGTGCGGGCAGTTTTCTTCATTGACCCGAAGGGCACCATCCGACTCATCATGTACTACCCCCTCAACGTTGGCCGCAACATGGACGAGGTTCAGCGGGTGCTCATTGCCCTTCAGACTGCCGATACGTGCAAGTGCGCCCTTCCGGTAAACTGGCACAAAGGCGACAAGGTCATCGTGCCGCCACCAAAAACACTGGTGGAAATGGACGAGCGCATCGCCAACACGACTTACGAGAAAGTGGATTTTTACTTGGCAAAGAAGGAGCTTTCGCTGAATTGATTTCCGCTATTTGACGAAAGGCTACTGCCCTACTTTTTCAAAAAAATAAGCTTCAGCGGAGCGGCAATGTTTTCTTGCTGCTTTGTTGGAGCTTATTTTTTTCTGGCAAAACATCACTTTGAAATGGACTGCCAATTCTGCGCATTTTTTTTGTCAGTATAAAATACAATCGAATGTCCTATCGTTTAAGGCCTTCGATTGCTCCAAGCATCAACGCATCTTTTGCAATGCTGGATAGTTGGACTTATTAAAAATAAATCCTATTTTTGCGCCTCAATTCGCTTCACAATTTTTTTCCGACCTATATCGCTTTGGGACTTTTCTAACCTTTTACTTGCTGCAGCATTGAACAAGCAGTTGGTAAATCGTTTTATACTGGCAAAGACATAATCTGATTATCCCAAAGCATTTACTTCAATTGACCTAATTTTTTTCACAAACAAATTCATTTTATTCATGAAACATTCGATTTTGTTTTTCGTCCTTTTCAGTGCTGGCATGATGATGACTTCCTGCGTCAGCAAAAAGAAATTCACGGCCATGCAAACCGACCTCAACGCACAACTTACCAAAGCCAACCAAGACCTTGGGAAATGCGGCGTTGACCTCAACAGCTACATGAACCGCCTGACGGCCTGTGAGCAAGACCTGCGGAACAAAGAAACACTTATCAACTCCCGCCAGGCGCAAATGGATGACTTGAGGGACCAATTGGCTGACTGCAAGGCGACCCGTGACAAGCAGCTGAGCCAAGTGGGCGACCTGACCGTGCTGTCGCAATCCGCCAGCAACAATATCAACGAAACACTGCGCCAGTTGGAGAGCAAGGATAAGTACATCCACCTGCTCCAAGCCGCCAAGACCAAGGCTGACTCCATCAACCTTGCACTTTCCGTCAACCTGAAAACCGTGCTGAAAGATGGCATCGAGGACAAGGACGTGGAGATTAAGGTGGACAAGACCGTGGTTTTCATCAACCTTTCCGACAAGATGCTGTACGAAATCGGCAGCTCCAAAATCACAGCAAAAGCTGATGCTGTGCTTGCCAAAATAGCCGCAATTCTTGTTTCGAGGCCAGAGGTGGAGATGATGGTGGAAGGCTACACTGACAATGTGCCCATCAAAACATCTTGCCTCGACGACAACTGGGACCTCAGCGTAAAGCGGGCGACTTCCGTAGTCAGGGCCTTGCAAAAGACCCACGGCGTGGACCCGAACCGCATGATAGCGGCAGGACGTGGCGAGTGGAACACACTTGCTTCCAACTCAACCGCCGAAGGCCGTTCCACCAACCGCCGTACCCGTATTATCATCATGCCGAAACTGGACCAGTTCTACGACTTGTTGAACCCGAACATGGCACCTAAATAAGCGGATGAGCTGGTGAGAGAATGAGTGCGTGAGCAAAGTGAAATTCTCTCATGCGCTGACAAAAAAAGGTCGAAGAGGAGTAAAATCCTGTTCGACCTTTTTTTTGATGGTGAGTGAGTCAATTCAGTGCTTTTTCAGCCATTTATCCAATATCTCCTTTGCCACGAGTTTCGGCTTTTCAAAATTGGTCGGTTCATCCAGCGCATTGCGCATTTCCTGCACGGCGGGGCGGTAGTCCACACCCATTCCTTGAAACCTGTCCACGGTCCGCAACACCCGCTCCACTTCCCAAGTGAATTTTCCGGCGTAGAGGTCATAGGCATCCCGGCACTGCCGGATGTTCTCCCGGATGAGCCGGGCTTGTATCAAGACCCCCTGCCGCACAGCTTCAGGAAACTGGGCCTTATCGTCCACTTCGTTGGAGGCGAGGAAATTGAAGGCTTCCGGTGCCCAGTCATTTTGTAGGCGGCGCACCAGTTCTTCCTGCCAATCGGGCCGGGTTTTTATCTTCGCCAATGCCCGCTCCCGCACGTCTCGGTCCTGGTTGGCATCGGTGAAAACAAAGAGGAAGACCATGTCCTTCGATAAGTCGGTAGTGTCTATCTGGTTGAGGTGGTCTTGGTGAATTTTGTCGTTAAAATCCCCATTGGATTTCATCACGGCAGCGGCATTTTGCAAATTGCCCCAAAAGATGACAACAACGCCCAATGCGCTGATAAACAAACTGGCGTAAACCGGTATTTTGAAAACGGGGGCTGGTATTTCCGTGTACTTGAAATTGAGTAAAATGGCAGCACTGGCCATGAGCAGGATGGGGAGCGCAGCGGGCAACATACGGGCGATTTTCCTTAATCCATCTGGCAAATCACTTGGATACTCATTCATCATAAAAAAACCGTTGCCTACCACAATCACCAAACAACCGAGCAGCACCAGCACCACCCTTGCGCCCGTGGACGACCCTACCCATCCAAACCCTCCCTGCCCCCCGATAATGGCGATTGAAACCAAGAGGCATACCGAGAATGCCAAGACGCTGAGAATCATGGACCATGCATAGCCCACGGCAGCATCGCCACCCGGCATGGTTTGGAAGTAAATCAGATTGCAGGCAAGCAGAAATATGAGCGCCGCAATGGCAAGGAATATATTTCCGAGGACTATCATTTTAGGTGGCGTTTGTTGGTGGTTGAACGTTCCGCTTTACTAAAGACCTGCAAGAACCGGAAAAAGAATGACTTAGACGGTGTTCGGAAATGTTATTTGGCTCGCCTTTGAATCCGTTGCAACATTATGGCCATATTGGCCAGAATAAGCCACGTGACCGAAGATACTACTGAATACTCATAGTCCTTCACTATGCACCGGAAGACATTTGTCCAAGATATGATTCTTTCTAACACCCAGCGCTTGGCAATTGGGACGAACC
>JAHEAS010000264.1 GCA_024642645.1 Saprospirales bacterium
TGGTGAGGTATGAACAGGTCAATATCGGATGTAGTTAGACCCTGGTCATCGAGTACTTCTTTGATGACTTCCGGAAATTTTGTGACAGCTGCTTTAAAGACCAGTTGGCCATCCATTTCTGGATAGGTCATTGAATTATCCATCATTTTTTGGGTCAAAAACAACCCCCCAAACTCTCGGTTCTCATCATATCCAAAATCCGTTTCCTTATCATGGTAGCCACTATGGCAACCAGGGTTTATGAAAGCCAACTGCTCAGCATGCGTACCATCAGAGTGCAGTTTCGAGGTTAAAATCCCCTGCCCTGCCTCCTCAGTTGGCTGCAGCAAAACCGCACCACCACCGTCACCAAAAAGCACCGTCACATTGCGGCCACGTGTTGAATAATCGAGCCCCATCGAGTGTACTTCCGCACCTACGAGCAGGATGTTTTTGTACATCCCGGAACGGATAAACTGGTCGGCTACAGTGAGTCCATAGACAAACCCAGAGCACTGGTTTCGGATGTCGAGAGCTCCAATTTCGGTATGGGTAATGCCAAGTTCCCGCTGCAAAAGCACACCACACCCAGGGAAAAAATAATCTGGGCTAAGCGTTGCGAAGATGATAAAGTCCACGTCCTCCTTTGTGATGCCTGCACGTTGGATGGCAATTTCGGCAGCCCTGGCTCCTACCGTAGTAGTTGTTTCCTCATGCCGCTTGGCATAGCGCCGCTCTACAATTCCACTTCGCTCTTGAATCCACTCATCGGAGGTGTCCATATGTTTCATCAGGTCAAAATTGGTCACTACTTTTTCGGGGACATAGAAGCCGATTCCGGCAATTTTAGTGTTTGGCATTAGTAAAAGTTTTTAGTTTCGAAATTCGAGATGGACGAAGCAGTTTGCTTAAAAACAAATCACCTAGCAAGGTATATGGGGCTAATAAATTCAATTTTACAAAACAGGCTACTAACCAAGGCTAATTCAAGCAACCGCTTCCATTTTTCGCAGCTCCACCATCGTTTTCAACTTTTCAACCAGGTCCTCAATTTCGCTTTTATTATTCAAATGTGAAAAAGAAAAACGTATGGTTTTTCGTCCTGGGTCAGCAGCAATGGCAGCAAGCACGTGTGAACCAGCCTCAGCTCCTGAGCTACAGGCACTGCCACCAGAAGCGCTCACACCTGATATATCGAGGTGGAGGAGCAATAATTCCGATTTTGCAGAAGCTGGAAACGAAACACTAAGTACAGTGTAGAGGCTGTTGCCGTCAATGTCTCCATTGAATTGGATATCCTCGAAATTTTCCAGAAGTTGTTCCACCAGATACTGGCGTAAAACCTCGATATGCCCACGGTGTTCGGCCATGTTTGAACAAGCCAGGCTCAATGCTTTTGCTAGTCCAACTATACCGTAGGCATTTTCGGTGCCGCCACGCATGTTCCGCTCCTGACCGCCGCCATCTATGAATGGCTTGAGCATGGCCTCGTGGTTAATGTAAATGAAACCTACGCCTTTGGGGCCATGAAACTTGTGTGCTCCACCTGTTAGGAAGTGAATTTTTATTTTCGAAACATCGAATGGGAAATGCCCTATCGTTTGAACAGTATCAGAATGGTACAGTGCTCCGTAATTCTCACAAAGCCGACTGATGCGCTCCATATCGCTCATGGTGCCAATTTCGTTGTTGGCGTGCATCAGGCTGACCAGTGTGCGACCATTATGGTCGCTCTGGAGCAGTTCCTCTAGTTGTTCGTAATCCAATCGCCCTTTTTCATCCACTCGAAGCATTTCCATCTTAACTCCTTGATTTTCAAGTATTTCAAGGGTGTGTGACACGCAGTGGTGTTCTGTTGGCGAGCTGATAATCCGCTGTACACCCAAGTCTCGTACAGAGCATTTTAGGGCCATATTGCTGCTCTCGGTACCGCCGCTAGTGAAGAATATTTCACCGATACTTGCGCCAATGAGTTTTGCCACCGTTTTTCTGGACTCCTCAATAACTGCCCGCATCGCCCGACCCTCTGCATGGATACTCGATGGATTCCCATAATGTTCCCGCATTACATCGCTCATAGCTTCAATGACCTCAGGCAGGAGCGGCGTAGTCGCCGCATTGTCCAAATAAATTCTCATAAATGTTATTTTCAGTTTGCTTTAATGCTGTTTGCAAATGTAGAAAAATCTTTTGCGGTAGTGCCTATCTTTGCCGTATGATAGAAATGATGCAGGAACTAGCTACTATAGAGACAACTTCAAAGCCGGAGTGGTTCAAGGATTGGTTCAATTCGCCTTACTACCATTTGCTTTATAAGAACAGGGACGAGACCGAAGCAAAAAACTTCATTGACCGGCTGCTTGAAGAATTGAACCCACAAAGCCAATCCACTATTCTAGACCTTGCCTGTGGCAAGGGTCGTTACTCCCGATACCTTGCAAAAAAAGGCTATTACGTGACGGGGCTTGATATAGCTGAAGAAAGCATCCGATTTGCACAACAGTTTGAAAATGAGCACCTTACCTTTTTCCAACACGACATGCGACTGCCTTACCGAATCAATTACTTCGACTATATCTTCAACTTTTTTACCAGCTTTGGATATTTTGAAACAGAGAAAGACCATCTAAAAACAGTCGTCAACATTGCCAAGGGACTTGGACCTGAAGGCAAGTTTGTCCTCGATTTTTTCAACTCGAAAAAAGTCATTCACAACTTGCGGCACGAAGAAGTAAAATTGGTTGGCGGTGTCAATTTTCGCATTCAAAGAAGCGTAGATGCGCAGGGATATATCCTGAAAAACATCCAATTTGAAGACAAGGGTGAACACTTCGACTTTACGGAGCGAGTACGAGCATTTACGTTGGACGAATTTGAGGAAATGTTTGCAAAAGCTGGTCTCAGGATAGCCAAAACCTTTGGCTGCCATCAGCTTTCACCTTTCGATGAGGTCAATTCGGATAGATTGATTTTAGTTGGCTGCAAGAGTGGGTGTTGATTCATGGCTTTATGGTCGTCATCAGATGGCAACAATGAAGCAATGAAACCATAAAGTTACTCCACCAGCATCTTCGCTACCCCAGCGGTACTTTTCACTTGTAAATCACCATTTTCATCGCTGTAAATAAACATCGCTTCGATGCCTTCGAGGTGGGAGGCAAGCTCGTAAGCTTCATCAAGTCCAAGCACCATAAAACCTGTGGCCAAGGCATCTGGCTCGAGACAGTCCACCCCAAAAACTGAAGCACTGAGCAGGTTGCTGCGCTTGGGGTATCCGGTACGGGGGTCAATGAAATGGCTGTATTTCACGCCAGCTACTTCGTAAAAATTCCGGTAGTTGCCGGAGGTAGATACCGACATGTTTTCCAATTTTATGATACGGGTAAAGTCGGTGATTTCAGCCTCCGATTTTGGGGTGTTGATGCCTATCGTCCACCAGTCCCCCTTGGGGTTTTTGCCCCTGGCCCTGCTCTCTCCACCGATGTCCACAAGGTAATTCTTGATGCCTTTTAGTTCCAGAAACACGGCCACTGCGTCAATGCCGTAGCCTTGCCCAGTACCGCCGAAGTCAAGTTGGACGCCTGGCTGCGTTTTGCGGAGCAACACAAAACCACTGCTATCAGATTGTGTAACTTTTTGAAAACCAACGTATTGCAGCAAAGAATCCACTTTCAAGCTGTCCGTTTTCTCGACTGGCTTGTGTGGCGTGTAGCCAAAACCCCAATAGTTAACGAGCGGCATAATGGTGGGGTCAAATGCTTGGCTAGTCCGCTGGTTGACCACTCTCGCCACCAACAGGTTTTTGAAAAAATGGCAATTTTTCACCTGCCCACAAGTGGCGGGATTTGCCACGCAATTTGAATAATCCTTGAAATTCAAGCCAAGAGAAAAACTGCTATCGGCCTGATTAAATTTTGATACCGTTGAATTTGGTTCATACGTTGAAATCTCGTGGTTGATGGCAATCAACAACGAGTCAACAGCATGGGAAAAATCCCGTTCAAGGCTGTCCTGATAGGTCACTTTATAGTAAGTTCCCATCGTTTTGCCTTCGACGGTGAGGTATGCAACGGTCTGGTTTTCGGGTTGGCATGCGCCAAATAGGAGTGCGAACCCAGCAAGAACAATTGTTTGTTTTTTCATAAAAAAAAGGCGGGTTTTGACCCGCCTGATTGAGTTTTCTTAAATAATTTCTCCGTCAAATACTTTATCACCCTCTTTCATCAAACCATCGGCTTTGGCCTGCTCGCCTGCCCCATGAAGCTGGACAGGCTGTACTTTCTTGCGCAGCCGCATGTTGAGGAACTCGACCAAAAGGGAGAAGGCGATAGCAAAATAAAGGTAACCTTTTGGCACCGTACCAACCTCGTTGCCAAGTATCGATAAGTGCCCAAGGTGCGCCCCTTCCACGATGAGCATAAAGCCAATCATTATCAAAAACGCCAAGCCAAGCATTTGGATGGTTGGGTGTTCGTCCACAAAACGGCCAACTGGCACTGCGAACATCATCATTATCAATACCGAAATTATCACTGCAATAATCATGATGACCAGCGCACCGTAAACGCCATTGGTCATTCCCACTGCGGTCAGGATGGAATCAAAGGAGAATACGATGTTGATGACCGTAATTTGGAGGATGACGCTTTGCATAGTGGCCATGCCCTTCGACTTTGGGTCGTCTTTGTGGGCCGGTTCGCCTTCCAGTTTGTGGTGGATTTCGGTGGTGGATTTGTACAACAAAAACAGTCCACCCAGTATCAAAATGATGCTTTGCCCGGAAAGCCCACCGTGGATAAAACTGTTGTCGAACTCAATCCAAGGCTGTTCCATGGCCACCAGCACCGTGATGCCGAAAAGCAGGGCGATACGGAGTATCATGGCCAGCAAAAGCCCAATGTTTGCTGCTTTTTTTTGCTGGTCACGAGGGAGTTTGTTGGCGGCAATGGAGATGAAAATGATGTTGTCAATGCCGAGGACAATCTCCAAAAAGGTGAGCGTCAGCAGGCTCATCCAAGTATCAAAACTGGCGAAGTTGGGAAGTACGAATTCCATATTTCTGTTTTTGTGGGCGCAATTTTACGAAAAAAGCGCTTCTTCCTCCGCACTCATAAAATTTATCACCCGGTGAACCACTTCCGGGTGTTTCATCAGGTAAAAATGGCCTTGGCCCTGTGTTACCAGCAGACTGGCATGGTCGAATTTTTCAAAAATTGCCTCTGCCGATTCAAAGCTAACCGAGGGGTCAAACTTATCGTGAACTACAAGCACATCAGCTACCTTGGCCTTCTCCAACGACTCGACAAGGTCGGTATCGTGGAAATGCAGCCCGTTCAAGCGCTGGTGAATCATGTCCTTCATGGCTTGGATGGCCTGTTTTGGCAGGCTTATCAGCTTCGCAAAATCCCGCACCACCTTTCGGGTGCTGGCTGGTACAGCTACGAGGACAAGTTTTTCCACCTCAATCGAATTGTCGAGGTGAGCCAACGCAAACACGCTCGTTGAACCGCCGAATGAGTGGGTAATGATGCCGTGAACTGGCCCAATTTGGTTCAGTACCGCCCGCACCGCCCCAGCAAAATCTGGGAGATTGGTTCGTTTTCCGCCCGAATTGCCATGCGCTGGCCCATCGAAAGCGACCACCCGAAATCCTGCAGCCACAAGCCCCGGCACGAAACTGCGAA
>JAHEAS010000265.1 GCA_024642645.1 Saprospirales bacterium
ACGGCGACGGTACTTTCACAGAAGTAACAAACAATGCCATCACCAATGAGGCCTCTCGCTCGGTGACTGGTGTTTGGGGTGATTATGACAACGACGGTCTGCTTGACCTATTTGTGGCAAACACGGGTGGTCAAAACAACAGCCTCTATCACAATATTGGCGGAGGCAATTTTCAACGGGTCACTACGGGAAGCATTGTTCATGATGGTGGCAGCAGTGTGGGTGCTTCTTGGGGTGACTACAACAATGACGGACACCTTGACCTCTTGGTGACCAATGCGGGGAACGAACCTAATTACCTGTACAAAAACAATGGTGTAGGTGGTTTTACCAGAATTTTAACCGGGAGTATAGCGACTGATCGTGGGGATGCCCATGGGAGCGCTTGGGCTGATTGGGACAACGATGGCGACCTCGACCTATTTGTGGCCAGGGACGGCAAGAACAACTCCCTATACCGCAACGATGGAAACGATATTTTTACCAGCATCCAAAACCAAATAACTAGCGGTGGTGGTCTGTCCTTCGGCTCTGCTTGGGCAGATTATGACCGTGATGGCGACCTTGACCTATTTGTGGCCAATCGACAAGGTACGGGCAACTTTTTTTACAAAAACCAGAAGGGAACCTGTAAGAAATGGTCTAGCATAAAATTGGTAGGCACCAATTCCAATAAATCGGCCATTGGCGCAAAAGTGTTCGTTACTGCCACCATAAATGGCCAGACAGTGAAACAAATGCGAGAAGTCACCGCACAATCAGGTGGTGGTACAGGCGGTCAAAATGATATGTCGTTGAGCTTTGGCTTGGGCAATGCTACTGCCATCACCACCATCACCATCAAGTGGCCATCTGGCTATGAGCAGGTGATTTCAAACCAGCCTGTCAACCAGTTTTTACAATTCACCGAAACCAATGGCGCTGAGATTTGCGGCACTGTTTACAATGATGCCAATGGTAACTGCCAGAAGGACTTTGGAGAATTCGGCATTGCCGATACGAAGATTTTGCTAAATCCCGGAGGCATCATTTCCTATACGGACTCCAATGGCGATTATTCGGTATTTGTGAAAACAGGAACTTATACCTTGCAAGAAGTTCCCAGCAGCCTTTGGGAACCAAAATGCCCCAATATCAATGGTACGAGAACGGTGGTTGTCAACACCCTTGGGAGCTCGTATTGTGGCAACAATTTTGGCAACACGGCTAATAGTTTACGGCCAGACCTCTTCACCGAGGTGTTGGTATCAGCACATCGTATCGGCGAGCATAACTTGCTGATGGTAAATTATGAGAATCTCGGCGCGGTTCCAGCCAATGGCGTAAAACTAGATTTAGAACTTTCTTCTGAAATTCAAGTGCTGCTCACATCCATACCTCCTGAAAGTGATAAAGCTCAAAACTTGGTGTTTAGCCTTGGGAATCTTTCACCAAACGCAAAAGGGGTAATATTTGTGTCCTACACCCTGAATGCAACTACGCCAATAGGTGCGATAATACAGGCACAATCGACTATAACTTCCTTAAATTTAGACTTCAACACTGACAACAATAAATCAATGAACGCCGCCTTTGCGGTAGCATCATTCGACCCCAATGATATTTCTGTAAACCCCACCCGCTATGTGAATCGGGGTGAGTGGCTGCAGTACAAAATAAGGTTTCAGAACATGGGCAACTTCGCTGCTTCGCAAGTGCGGGTAGAAGACGAATTGCCGGAAGGCCTCGACCTCTCTACTTTGGAGTTGGGGAGGGCAAGCCATACTTATAAATTCCAAGCCGATGGGCGCCAATTGACATGGACTTTTCCGAATATCAATTTGCCAGACAGCTTATCGAATGAACCCGAAAGCCACGGTTTCATCACGTTCCGAATCAAACCAGCTGCAAGCCTGGCGATAGGCGATCGCCTTCTGAACAGCGCAGCCATTTTCTTCGACAACCTTGAGCCGGTGGGCACGAATACAGTGGAGAACATACTGACTGCTGAAACTATAAAGGAGACAAAAGCAATTGCAAAACCACTTCAATTATACCCAAACCCCACTTCAGGAACTGTAGTGGTGCAGTCGTACGACCTGAGTTTGGAGCCAGATGCCTTCTTTGTAGAATTGCAGGTGTACGACCAGTTTGGCAGGCAAGTGTACGAGGCTCCGAACGTGGAGAGTCAGCGACAGGAACTTTACCTGTACCAATTGGCTACTGGCAATTACCTAGTAAAAGCAGTGGACAGCAAAGGCCGGGGGTATTTCGGCAAGGTCATGCTGATAAAAAACTGATAGCGAAAATGGGGCTTTTAGCCAAGGCCAGCCAAGTTTTATAATAAGCTTGGCTGACCTAACCTATGCTTCCCAATTTGGGAATCCTTTCCATTTCAACTAAAAACAAAAACTATTATTGAAGGCTAATTTGCTGAAAAACAGTGAGTTAGCCTTTCTTTATTTATTGGCACTTTTATAGTTGATGAGTAGAAAGTGATAATGTAAACCACCGCCATGTACCGTAGCCAGGCCATGCTCAATAAGATTGTCCTTCTGTTTACCCTGAGGATTTTGAGCTATTTTACCCTGTTCCCCGACTCCGTCTTCCTGACGCAGGCGATAAAATCAGGCCTTCGGGTGTTGCTGACCATGGCGGCATTTCTCATGCTCAAGTCCCTTCGAGACAAATACAAAAGCCATTCTCTTACTTTTCAAAACCTCACCCCACTGATGCTGTACGGGAGCTACCTCTTGCTGGGGCTATTATCCGTGGCATGGGCAGCGCTGCCACAATACGCCCTGCTGCAATTGAGTATGATAGTCGAGTCGCTGGCTTTTGCTTGGTTTTTTACCCAACTCCTTGTTTTCTACAATACCATTAGCGACCACCACGCTCGTTTTGCTTTGGTATTTGGACGGGCGGCACTTTTCATCTGCATCGGCTTCCTAATAGGAATGTACGCCGACCCCGATACCTTTTTTCGCAAAACCCATGAAGGCGAAGTGTCAAGGCTCGGTGGCATCATCATCAATCCCAATGAATTGGGTATGCTTGCCGTGCTGCTTGGCGTCATGGGCTTTGCCGAACTCCTTGACAAGCGGTCAAGGGCTATCAACATCCTAACTGTGGCCATTAGCATTGCCGTGGTACTTTACACACAGTCTCGCTCGTCGTTGTTGGCGTTTCTTTTTGTTTCGGCTATTTTCATCATTCGAAACGGGAACCTAAGGCTCATAATCTTTTCCACCGTTGCCGCCAGCATAGCATTACCCTATGTTTTTTACGCCATTATTTTGAAACAAGGCGACATTAACGAAGTGATGAGCATGACTGGCCGCCTTCCCTTCTGGAAAGACCTCCTTACAGAGGGCTTCACACAGCGGCCACTTTTCGGGTATGGCTTTATGTGCATTGCCGATGGGGAGTACTTCCACAGCGTGCATTCCTACTCCGCCAAGATGACCCACAATACCTTTGCACAGGTGCTTCTTAACCTGGGATTAGTTGGTTTTTTCATCATCTTTTTGCAAATGATGGCCACGTTTTTCACCATCGTAAAAAACAGCGAAAGCAACTATCGGGTGCTTACCGGAATGATGCTCGTGCCTCTTCTCATCAACTCCTTCACCGAGTTCGGTATTTTTGGTGAGTCCAACTACGGCATCCAGTTTTACCAGCTCATCATTTTGCTTTTTGTGGTAAAAACAGTACCGACCACTTACGCCCAGCCCGTGCAATTTAGCCAACCCAAAATGGTTGCCACATGACCACCGGCATCAAAAGCGAAAGCGAACTTTTGGCCAATATCTTCTTCCCCGGCCACCATCCAGCGCAGCAGCCTATTATCATGCTAGAAGATGAATTCACTGCAAAGTCATTTCCAACCAATGCTATTGGTTTGCTTGCCTTCAGCAAAAAGCCAACGGTTTCTGGCTACGAAAGCATCAGTTTTGGCTATGTGAACAATCCAGGTGGTGGTATCCGCTGGCTATACCCTGTGAACGCTAGGCAGCCTATTTTTCTGCGGCTCTACAATGGTTCCGGTTGGCGTGCCAAGCTACTCGCTGGCATTTTCAAAACTGCTTTTAGCTTAGGAATGGAGCGCATGGTGAGGTCGGGCATCGTGCATGTTTTTTATAAAAACAAGGCTCCATTGGGCGGCCTGCTCGACCATTGCCCAACGGGCGACATGGCCATCTTCACCGGTACGGTCGGCGAAAACCGCAAGGCGGTGGTGGCATTCGACGACCATGCAGGGCAAAGCTGGTTTTTCAAGCTGCCGCTGACGGCTGCCGCTGTTGGACTCGTGAAAAACGAGCAACAAACCTTGGCTCAGTTGGCGAAGTTTGGGTTGTCAAAAATGGCAGTGCCAATTGGGAAGCCATTTGCCAATGGCTTGATGGTTTCTAACGTGAAGCCTCCAGTAGAGAGTAACAGTTTTGATTTGCAACCCGCTCATTTTGAGGCAATTGAGGAGTTAGCGGAGCGCACGGCACAACAGGCACGCCTTGGCAGCCTGCCATTTTGGGACGAAATAAATGCGAACCTTGAAGCCCTCCAGCACCAGCCCATCCTAAACGACCTCTCGCCGCCACAAGTCAATCGGGTCATTGAACAACTGGTTGCACTACACAACTCCCTCGACCCAGAATTGGTGCTGCCCACCGTGCTTGCCCACGGTGATTTTACGCCTTGGAACATGTACATTGGCGACAGAAAAATCCATGTTTACGACTGGGAACTTTCGGAGCGACTGCCCCTGCTCAACGATGTTTTTCATTTTATTTTTCAGGCTGGTGTTTTGGTAAAAAAGTTGCCATATTCAGGTATTCAGTCCTTGATTTTTTCAATGAAAAAGGATGAATCGATGCGGAAGATATTGGGGGTACATGTTGGAGATTTTGATTTTTTTTACACTTTATATTTGCTTCGCAATATCAGTTATTACCTTCCGAAATACTTGCGGCAACGCACACTGCACCGACAAGCCCATTGGCTGCTGGAAGCGTGGGACTCAGCTTTGACAACTACGGGCAAATACGCAGAATCCTTTTAAGCCAAGGTTCATTCCTTGCTTAATTTTGCCATAACTCTAGTACCTTACGGCCCAGACTGAATCCAAACATTTACATTTGCTACTAGCATGAAAGCCAACATCCTCATCATTGACGACGAGAACGACATCCGTAACCTGCTCAGCCGAATCATTCGGCTGGAAGGGTACGAGGTATTTCAAGCGGAGACTGGAACTAAGGGGCTGAAACTATTGCAGCAGGAGAAAATCCACGCCATCATTTGTGATGTGAAGTTGCCCGATGCCAATGGGGTGCAGATGGTTTCGAAAATCAAGGCCATCAGCCCGCAGTGCGAGGTCATTTTGCTGACCGCTTACGGCGCAATACCTGATAGCGTGACGGCCATCAAGGCCGGGGCTTTTGACTATATCACCAAGGGCGACGACAACAACAAAATTATCCCGCTTTTGAGCATGGCTGTGGAGAAGGCAATGCGCCAGTTTGAAGTGAAGGATATGGCCGCAGCAGCCAGTGGGCAGCGGCATAGTTTCGGGAAAATTGTCGGGCAGTCGAAACCGATGCAACATGCCATCGAAATGGCGAGAAAGGTGGCAGCTACCAGTACCACCGTGCTGCTAA
>JAHEAS010000266.1:0-1797 GCA_024642645.1 Saprospirales bacterium
TTTTACCCAAAAACTTGGACTCCCCCTGCTCGCAGCGGCCATCGTGGCCAATCTTGTCCTGATATCAAAGCATGCCTCATCGGACATCCGCCAAAAGCTTTTTCATATCGGTAAATGGTTGGCTCTTTTCGTGCTTGCTTACCTCCTGTTGCTACCACTTGGGGGGTATCGGATTTATCGCCCGCTTATCATTCGGCACGATACGGTCATGCCAGTCACGCTCTGCTTGGTCTTTTTTTATGGCCTTACGACCTTTCATTTGCTCCGCAAAATTGAGTGGGATTGGCGGCGATGGTACGCGGTGGGTGCGCTGATATTTGCTGCCATGTTCACTGCTGCTGACTTGCCGGAGTTCGGGCAAAATGTTTGTGAAAAAGCGGCATTGGAGACCATAAGTCAGTCAAAAGCGAAAGTGGTAAAACTGCCGGGCCGCTGCACTGTGATGTCGTGGAACGAAATAAAAGCCCCACGGAGCTCCGAAGTAAACGCCCAGTTACTCAATCGATGGGGCGTCACGAATGAAGTGCGGCTGTATTATTCGGAGTAAGTGGCAAAATTTAGGGCCAATCCTTACAAATCCCCCTTCTTCAACATCCTCACCGCCGTGTCTGCCGCCCGTGCGGTCAGCGCCATATAGGTCAAAGACGGGTTTTGACAAGCCGTGCTGGCCATGGCCGAGCCGTCCGTTACGAAGACGTTTTTCACGCCCCACATTTGGTTGTTGCCGTTCAGTGCCGAGGTCTTCGGGTCAGTGCCCATGCGGCAAGTGCCCATCTCGTGGATGCAGTGGCCGGGAGGCGTGGTCGCCAAATCGTCAAACTGCGTGATGCCCTTGAAGCCGCCAGCCTCCAGCATCTCGGTGGCCGTTGTTTGGATGTCCTTGCGCATGGCCTTTTCATTGTCTCGAAACTCGCAGTCAATATGCATCATCGGCAGGCCGTAAGGGTCGGTTTTGCTGGTATCCAGTGTCACTTTGTTGTCGAAATGTGGAAGGGTTTCCGCCCAGCCGCCAATCCAGAAGCTCCATGGCCCGGGGTCGTGCATTTCTTCCTTCATCGTCTTTCCGAAGCCCGGTTTGCCGTTCACCCGATTCCAAGCACCGCGGCTGGCGCTGCCCTGAAAGCCGTAGCCACGCACGAAGTCCTTGCTCTGCTCGCCACCCGGCAGGTTGCGGAAGCGGGGCACATAGATGCCGTTCGCCCGCCGGCCCGACCAGTATTGGTCGGTGAAGCCGTCGTGGGTGGCGTAGGCGCCCACGCCGAAGTGGTGGTCCATGAGGTAGTGGCCGATGACGCCGCTGTCGTTGCCGAGGCCGTTGGGGAAGCGGTTGCTCTTGGAGTTGAGCAGCACGAAGGTGGTGCCGATGGTGCTGGCATTGAGGAACACGATTTTTGCGAAGACCTCCTCCGTTTGCTTGGTGTTCCGGTCAACGAAGCGGACGCCCGTGGCGCGCTGCGTTTTCTCATCATACATGACCTCACTCACATTGGCATCGGTGCGGATGGTGAGCTTTCCGGTGGCCATGGCAGCGGGAATCGTTGCCGATAAGCTACTAAAATAGGCACCATACGGGCAGCCCCAGTGGCAGCGGTTGCGGAACTGGCAAGCGCCCCGGCCCAGCTTTTTTTGCACCTCCTGCGGGTCGGTCAGGTGCGCTACCCTGCCGATAATCATGCGGCGGTCTTTCCAGTTTTTCTTGATTTCCCCGGCGGTGTAGGCTTCCACGCAGTTGAGGTCCATGGGCGGCTGGAACTTGCTGTCGGGCAATTGCGCAAGCCCTTCCTTCGAGCCGCTGAT
>JAHEAS010000266.1:1807-5636 GCA_024642645.1 Saprospirales bacterium
GATGCCAGCGAAGGTCTCCACGTAGTCGTACCATTTTTCGAGGTCCTTGTAGCGGATGGGCCAGTCGGAGCCGTTGCCGTCACGGGCGTTGCTCTCGAAGTCCATGGGGCTCCAGCGGTAGCTTTGGCGCCCCCACATTAGGGAGCGACCGCCGAGGTGGTCGCCCCGCAGCCAGTTAAAGGGCTTGTCCTGTTCGTACGGGTTTTCCTTGTCGTTTATCCAAAAATACTGGTTGTCTTCCTGAAAAGCATAGCACTTGCTCTGCACGGGGTGGTCTTTCCTGAGCGAATCTGATATCATGCCCCGGTTTTTTACATCCCATGGGTTGTTGAGCGCACCTTTGTAATCCTTAATGTGTTCGAGGTTTTTCCCCCGCTCCAGCATGAGAACCTTGAGGCCCTTTTCGGTGAGTTCCTTGGCGGCCCATCCACCGCTGATGCCGCTTCCGACGACAATGGCATCGTAGCTGCGGTCTTGTTGTGCTTTTCCATTGATGTTTGGCATGAATGCAGTATTTTTGTTTGGGTCAAATGTAGCGTTTGATTGTTGAATTGCTGCATTGCCGAATTGTTATTTATGGGCATTTTTACACCAAAAAAAATCTTGTTTTATGAAGAAGACCGTATTTATCCTAATTGCCACAGCCATCCTGTTACAATTGAATTCTTGCGACCCCTTGCGTTGTGATGAAGTTTTTTGCGATGACAGGAGAGCATTGTACTTTTTGTCAAAAACGGACAGCACCGACCTTATTCTTGGCGGGGCTTACGCACTGGATAGTTTGCACATTTCCCTCATCAGGATTGACACCACAAAGCCCGGCGCACGCACTCTATTTGGGTACAGTTCATCAGGCTCCTATAACAATGTCTTGATTTGGCCAGACAAAAATACCTCAGGATATATTATTCAACTTGATACGCTTCCGCCTGATACCCTAATGGCAACGACCCTGCAAACGGAAAGTGGAGAATGCTGTCCGGGTTTTCCCATTTTTGAATCGCTTACGCTCAATGGCGACTCCATATCTATCGGCCAAATTTTTGAGACTATAAAGATTTTCAAATGACGGTTTAGCCTTCCCTTCTTTCGTGGCACTTGCTTTGCAATTGCCATTACAAGCTATTGAAAACCGCCATCTCCATATCATCCATCGCAATCATGTTCTGCTTGGCCTTCGGCAAGCAGGAAGTCCCTGACGAAACCTTCGGGCAGCAATACTGTAGCCAACGGTTTTCCTATTGCCTCGACTTCCCGGCCTCTATGTTCTCGACAACCTATTTTTCACCAAACGAGGACAGCCTAGTTTTCACGACACTGGACACCTATGGCCAAGTGTCCGTCATTTCCACAACCAGCGACCATAAGCTAAATTCTCACCAAGCCTTCGACGATAGAATGCGTGCCCTAGCGGCGTCAGGTGAAAGCCCCCTCGTCCTGTCCATCATCAATGGCGACGATTATTACGAAGTGAATTTCCTCTTCGATGGCCACTGGTACCACCAAAAGGCTGGCTTTTACCGTACACATGATGTGCTGTTCAGCCTCCAGGTACCCGTCAACAGACCTAATATGATGATGCGGCTGAACGAAGATGTGAAGATTGTTTTTGATTAAGGATTTGCGATTGGGTGCAATCGAAAAGTCAATTTTTCCAGTTCAATGTATTGTCAAACCCCGTCAGCTTCAGGCCGTTCACTTGCCCACCCGTTTGCGCAGCACCAACGGATCCACGCAAGGTCGTCTGGTTGTTCAGCTCCAAGTGTTTGCTGATTTCCAACCTGCTCTCAGGATAGCTTATCTTGCCGTACTTCATGTCCACATCCATCTGGAATTGGGCGCCTTCAGCAATACTCACCGCCAGCTCCGTGTACTTCCCGTCAATGCCGATTTTGTTGAAATCTGCTGCTACGCTCTCCAGTTCCACTGTGTCGTCGAACGATTGGGCGATAGTGAACTGCTTGCCCAACTTACCCACCCGATACTCCGTGTATTTGGAATCCTCGACCTCGATGCTGCCCGCCACCTTCACCCGGTAGTCATCGTCGAAGACCTGGCCGAGCTTTAATCTCCCCACTTTCGCGAGTTTTACCTCCGAATATTTGGTGTCCCGAATCTCCACGTCTCCCACTTCTTCGGCAATGAAAGTGGCATCGAAAAACACCATGCTTGCGCCACCGATATTCCCAAACTGAAACTCCGAGTACTTGTCTTCCAGCTTCAATTGACCACCCACGTTACCCACTTGCCATTTGTCATTGTAGGTCACCAGGTTCATATCCACGCCCACGTTGCCCAGCACATATTCCGAGTATTTACTGTCTATTCTGGCTTCGGACAAGTTGCCCACGGTCACCTTCGAGTCGTAAATTTTCAGTTTAGCCTTGTCGATATTGCCCATCCTAGCCTTGCCATATTTCAGGTCAAGGTCAAGTGAGCCACCGAGGTTGGCCGTAACGAAGTCGCCACTGTACAGCATTACCCGAAGCTCACCAGCGTAGTCATCGGCCAATTCGATGCGGTCGTACTTGTTATCCAGCTTGAGCTTCGCTGGGTTGGGCACCCACAGCGTCATCTTCACCTTCATTTCGTTGATGCCCTTCACCTTGCGTCCATCTTTGTACTTGATGGTCTTCTTGTTGTTGATGCTGTTGCAGCTCTCGATGCCGAGGTCAGTCTCCAGCCGAAGCTCGTTGTCCGATTCTTTCACCCTCACGTCGAAGCGGGCCAATACCTCCTCGACGCTCGCCTCATCCGAGCCGGCCAACAGCATCTCTGCTTCGAGGTGGATGCGCCCGTCCGTGGACTTTTTGATGGTCAATGGGCCGTACTGATGGCTCGCCACCACCTCCGACTTGGCGTCGAAGTCCTTCTTGATGACCTTGCTGCGCTCTATTTTCGCTGGCGCAAATGATTGCATCACTGCCCAAACCAGCGCCGTGAGCAGCAGCAGGCTAAATCCGTTTCTCCAATTCTTCATGGTATTTCTGTTTATTGATTTCATAATTGATTTGCTCTAAAATCCTGATTTTCAATTCGTAATAGCGGATGAGCGTCTCCATTAGGCGCTCCCGTTGCGGCATCCCGTCGAGGTCACTTCGAGCCTCCTCCACACTGATTTCCAGCTCGTCCAGCTCAGCCAGTAGGTCGGCATAGGTCGCCCGGTTGAGGGTATCGAGGCCGATTTCCCGCTGCTTTTGTGCCACGAGCTGCTGCAACTGCCGCTCCTCCTCCGAGAATGCGGGTGGCGCAGTTTTCTTCTTTTTGACAGGTTTAAGCGGCTTTGATTTTGGGCGCTTCGAAACCGGCGGAATGCTTTTCTTCTCGGTTATCGCTACTGTCTCTTGTGTTGGTGCGATTTCTTTTTGCTCCGCAACGGGCTTCGTTTTTTGCTCCGCAACGGGTGCAGTGGGCGCTGCAATGGGCGTTGTGGGTGCTGGTCGGAATAAATTCCGTTCCCCAGTGGCTGCCTGTTTTTTGAAAAACAAAAGCCCCCACCCTGCCACCGACAGCACCAAGGCGGCGATGGCCAGCCACTTCCAATTGAACCCAGTACGGACAGGCGGCTTTTGCCGAGTTGAATTAGCACGTATTTTTTGCCACATAGCTTCCTCCGGCACAGGTTCCATGCGGTCCAGTTCGTCCCGATTTTCGAGGATGTATTTTTCTAAGTCGCTCATTATCAATTCTTTAGAAGTCGGGCGGCGACTTGAAGTCTGCGCCCGACTTTATCGATGAATCTTCATTTTCCCCCAAAGGGGCAAGCAATTTCTCCCTCAAAATCCGCTTCGCCCGCATGTACTGCGTCTTCGAGGTGGACTCCGTAATG
>JAHEAS010000267.1 GCA_024642645.1 Saprospirales bacterium
TCATAAAAAGGTGAGGCTTTGGGGCGTATAATTATTTCGGAGAAAGGGATTATTTCAACTTGGTAAAGTTGCTCTGGTTCAATTGGCACCACTGCCCGCTGAGTCTGGGCTTCAACATTTTTTACCAAAAACAAAAAAGCCAAAAGTGAGAGGAAGGGCAGGGTTGGATATTTTTTCATCTTCATTTTTTTACTTAGAATTAGTGGCATTCTTCAATGCCAAAATTAACAATTTTAAGTAGAGAGGAGGGTATCCAATTGTTTCAGAGGGTGGAAAAGTGAATTGCCAACCAAAGAAATAGTCAAGCACTTAGTGACAAATCATACATGCTGGTTGGCGTAAAAATGCCTTACTTTGCGGCGCATTTTTTCAAATAATATAAGACACAACGCAAAAAAATTCAAAAATGATAAAAATACTCGCCAACGACGGCATCCATCCAGATGGGCAATTGCTCCTCGAAGAAGCAGGTTATCAAGTTGACACCAAAAAAGTGCCGCAGGAAAAGCTGGCAGAAGTGCTGCCCAGCTACGATGTCATTATCGTGCGCAGTGCCACCAAGGTTCGCAAGGAACTGATTGATGCCTGCCCTAACCTGAAAATCATCGCACGTGGTGGTGTTGGTCTTGACAACGTGGACCATGAGTACGCCCGAAGCAAGGGAATCCATGTCTGCAACACACCAAAGGCCAGCAGCCGTGCCGTTGCAGAGTTGGTTTTCACTCACGCTTTTAGCGTTGCTCGCTTGGTCAACCAATCCAACAGAGAAATGCTCAGTGGTGATTTCAATGCGCTTAAAAAAATCTGCTCAGATGGCATTCAGCTCCGTGGCCGTACGATGGGCATCATCGGTTTTGGGCGCATTGGACAAAGAGTCGCTCAGATGGCAATTGGGATTGGCATGGACGTTCTTGCCACCGACTTGGTGGTGGATTCAACCAACATTGAGCTAAGTGTGTACAACAACCAGGATGTCCGTCTGAAAGTCAATCTCGTAACCACGACTTGGGAGGAAGTGCTGCGCAAATCTGACTTCATCACACTCCATGTGCCTGGCGGCAAAGAGGCGCTCATCGGTGCAGAGGAATTCGCTAAAATGAAGGACGGTGTCATCATCATCAATACTGCCCGTGGCGGCACGATTGACGAAGACGCATTGCTTGCTGCATTGGCAAGTGGTAAGGTCAGGGGTGCCGGCCTCGACGTTTTTGTGGGCGAACCAACCCCCCGCAAAGAAATTTTGGAGCATGCCCGAATTTCTGTTTCCCCACATGTTGGTGGCTCCACGCAAGAGGCGCAGACGGCCATCGGTATAGAATTGGCAGACCAAATCATTGCGTTATTGGGGAATTAGTAAATTGAGTAATTGGGGAATTTGGAGTGACCGCCAAATTCCCCAATTTACTAATTCCTCAACTCTCCCACAGCCTTCCCAGGCTGTATCAGCCGCCCCGTCTCTTTTGTGGATTTCGTTTCCCCACCCGTTTCATTCAAAATTTTGTAGGCTTCTTTGGTGGTAAGGTCTGGTCTCAGGCTTTTCATCAAGCCAAGTAACCCAGCAACATAGGGTGTTGCCATGCTCGTACCGTTGAGGGTAGCGTAAACACTACCAGGCACGGTTGAGTAAATTTTTACACCAGGAGCAGCTACGCCCATTTTTACGTCAGGGACGGTATTGGAAAACGAAGCACGGCCCAGCAATGTGTCCACGGCACTGACGGTGATAACGCCTTCCACGTTGGCGGGTACAAAGTCCTTGGCATTGCGGTTGGCATTTCCAGCGGCCACGACCACGATACAACCTTTCCGGTTGGCGTATTCGAGGGCCTTTTGGTAAGCCCTTTGGCGACTGTCAGTGGACATTCCGCCTAGTGAAAGCGAAAGCACATCGGCTCCGAGGTCGGCAGCTTCCAACATACCGTTGATAATAGACTGCTGTGTGCCCATGCCGCCATCCGATAGCACTTTTATGCTCGTAACTCGTACGTAATCATTGGTTTGTGAAAATGAAGCCACCCCTACCCCATTGTTGCTGACGGCTGCGGCGATGCCCGCACAGTGCGTGCCATGGCCAGCCACATCGGTATCGTACTTGGTTTTTGTCGTGGTGTAATTAGCTTTCAAGTCCTCGTGTTCGGCGTCCACACCCGTATCGAGGATGGCGATGAGCGCCCGTTTCTTCGGTTTTTTATCCTTCAAAACGGAGTAAAGTTCATCCACTTTCATTGCCTCAAAGCCCCAGAGATTACCAAGGCCGGGGTCGTTGATGCCATATTTTTTATCGGTTCGAGGAGCTGGTTGCATAGGTTGCAATTCCATCGGCGAGATGTTGATTTGCTCGTTTTCCTCCAGCCATTCCGTTTGCGCCAGTGATTCAAGCACTTTTTTCACTTTCGGAAAATCATCGGTTGCGGGCACGTCCACTAAATAGTAGTTGTCGAGCAGGGTGAAGTCCGCATCTTTTAGGGAAAAAGCGGGCGTAGCAGTGAGGCCGTATTCTTTTAAAACCGATTGAATTTCGGACAGTTTTACGCCTTCTTTTAGCTCCAACAAAAGTTCGCCCTGAGGGTCGAGTCCAGTTGGAGTGGCAGTGGTTTCGGTTTTTTCCTTTGGAATATCGGCCTGTGGAAACGTCTGTTTCAATTTTTCAAAATAAAAAAGGCGGAGCACTGTCAATACTCCAAACAGCGCCAAGAAATAAGCCCACTTCGTTCTTCGAAAAACACTCAACAGCACTGGCACAGCGGACAACACCAGCAGTTCCCGAAAAAGCATTGGGAATTTGTAGGACCATTGTCCCTCGCTCATTAGCCAGCTAACTCCAAAGCCAGCAATGCTGCCAAGGAATATTTTGCGGAGCAAATCGCTACGCTGTTCGTTGTCACGGTAGTAAAACCAGCCACTGAGGGCGGCGAGACTGAGGACGAAGGTGAATGGATAGAGGCTAGAGAACATTTTTCAAAAATTTGAAGGTTGCGGAATCATTGCGTCTTTCAAAAATAGTTGGAAACAGGCGGTGGCAGGGCAGTTTTTCGACGAAAGAAAACGATGCGAGCGATTAGACAAAATAAAAACGGGCTGCCCAATGCGTGGACAGCCCGTTTAGGCTCAGTTTGAAGCTTTTTTTTACGAAGAAAAATAATCCTTCATTTTATCAAAAAAGCCCCGCTCACCCTTGTCTGGTGCGGGTGTGAAATTGGGCGATGAGCGCAGTTTTTCAAGAATTTTGCGTTCCTCGTCTGTCAGTTTTTTCGGCGTCCAGACATTGACTTGGATGAGCTGGTCACCCTTCTCGTAGCTCTGGACGGAAGGCAATCCTTTTCCTTTCAACCTGAAAATTTTACCAGCCTGGGTGCCTTCCGGAACTTTGATTTTCACCGGACCTTCGATGGTTGGCACTTCGATGGAGGTTCCCAGGGCCGCATCCACAAAGTTGACGTGGAGGTCGTAGATGATGTTGAGGCCGTCCCGGAGCAAGTGCTCATGCGGCAGTTCCTCAATGTTGATGAGAAGATCGCCGCTTGGACCGCCTTTTGCGCCAGCGTTGCCTTTGCCGCCGAGAGAAAGTTGCATTCCTTCGGAAACACCCGCCGGGATGTTGATGTCAATCGTTTCTTCAGCGTAGGTGCGCCCATCACCTTTACAGGTTGAGCAGTTGGCGGTGATGGTCTCACCAGAGCCTTGGCAGGTTGGGCAGGTTGTGGTCGTTTGCATCTGACCGAGGAAGGTGCTTCGTACTTGGCGGACGTAACCGGAGCCACGGCAAGTGCCGCAGGTCTGCACAGAACTTTTGTCCTTTGCACCGCTTCCGCCACAAGTCTGGCAATTGACTTGCTTGTTGACCTTGATTTTTTTATTGACGCCCGTGGCAATTTCTTCCAGCGTTAGTTTTACCTTGATGCGAAGGTTGCTTCCTCGTTGGCCCTGTGGTCTGCCGCCTCCGCCTCCGCCCCGCTGGCCTCGAAAAAACTCATCGAAGGGGC
The DNA here is from genome assembly GCA_024642645.1 of Saprospirales bacterium. Classification (GTDB taxonomy): domain Bacteria; phylum Bacteroidota; class Bacteroidia; order Chitinophagales; family Saprospiraceae; genus UBA6168. The sequence goes on from JAHEAS010000267.1 coordinate 3,984, forward strand.
TCCCTCCTCCACCGCCGCCGCCAAAGATGTCACCGAACTGGGAGAAAATGTCCTCCATCGTCATTCCACCTTGACCACCGCCACGGAAGCCACCGCCCATATTTGGGTCAACACCCGCATGGCCGTAACGGTCGTAGCGGGCTTTTTTATCAGCATCGCTCAATATTTCATACGCCTCTGCCGCCTCCTTAAACTTGTCCTCGGCACCCTTGTTGCCGGGGTTTCGGTCAGGGTGGTGTTCCAGTGCTTTCTTGCGGTATGCTTTTTTGATGGTGTCAGCATCAGCGTTTTTCGCTACGCCCAACACGTCGTAATAATCTCTTTTTGCCATTTCAGCTTGCTGTGTTTGTGTGTTTCTGCATTTGTGTGTTTGTGTAAGTGGTTAGCAATCAACAGGTTTCGCAAACACTTAAGCACTTAAATACACAAGCACAATTATTTTCCGACCACGACTTTGGCGTGGCGAATGATTTTATCGTTGAGGCGGTAGCCTTTTTCGATGGTGTCCACCACCTTCCCCTTCATCTCCTCGGTAGGAGATGGTATCTCTGTGATGGCTTCGTGCATATCTGGGTCGAATGTTTGCCCAGTAGAATCCATTGGCTCCAGACCTTTGTTCCGAACAACGGTGTAAAGTTTCTGGTAAACGAGGTCAACGCCTGTGTCCCAATTAGCACCTTCCTTGCCTTCGGCAAATTTTTTAGCCCTGTCAAAATCGTCCAAAACAGGCAAAAGGGCTGACAGGGTGTCCTGTGCCGCAGATTTCATGAAATCCAATTTTTCCCGAATTGAGCGCTTTTTGTAGTTGTCGAACTCTGCAATCATTCGGATGTACTTGTCCTTCATTTCGTCCAACTGTTGTTGAAGGCCCACGCTATTTGCCTGATTATCAAGGTCTTGTTCATTTTCTGAGCCGTTCAACTCAGGCTCAGCTATTTCGTCAGCGCCATTTTCCATTTGTTCTAATACCTCTTCTGGCTGCTGTTCGGCAGTTTTGTCTTTGCTGGTCATTTTTCTGAATTTTTTAAACATGGTTCAACCCGAAACTTTATCAATATGTTTGCCATTGGAAAAAAACAGCCAATTTGTCAGCTTTGATGGACAAGGTTGCCTTTTTGAGTGTTTAAAACGGTTGGTTGTTTGCAAATTTTATGTAAAATTGGCTTTAAAACTCCCTTAACGTGCTGCATAAAGCTTTGATAGTTAATATTTTACGAAAAATAGGCTTGGTCGCCTGCTGTTGGATGGTCACTTTATTGGCCTTCGGCCAAAACGAAATTACATTCGAGGCAGAAACCGACGCTCGACAGGTGGTCGTCAACGGCTATTTCGAAGTAACATTTAAGCTAAAAAATGCAAACGGGACACAGTTTGCACCGCCCAGCTTCAAGGGTTTTGTGGTGGTGGCAGGTCCAAACACTATCAGTTCAATGAATATTGTGAACGGCAATGTGAGCCGTGAGATGGGTTTTGGCTATACACTGCAACCGACCAAGGTTGGAAAGTTCGCCATTGAAAGTGCATCCGTGAAGGCCAATGGCAAGCTGATGCGTTCAGCGCCGATTGAAGTAGAAGTAGTGAAGGGTATTGCAAAGCCAGGAGCGACCTCAGACGAGCAATTTTTTGTCCGGGT
>JAHEAS010000268.1 GCA_024642645.1 Saprospirales bacterium
CTGGAAACGAACAACGGCAAAATGCTGATGGAGGATTTCAAGCGGCTGTCGCCAATGGGCCGAAGCATCGTGTACAGCGCCGCCGATTTCATCACGCACGGCAATCGTCCGAACCTGCTGAAAATCATCTGGAAGTTCCTGCGCCGCCCGCTGATAGACCCACTAAAACTGACAGATGGGAACAGGGGCATGTTGGGCTTTAACCTGATTTATTTGTACGAAAAATCACAACTGCTTCACCAATACATTCAAGAAATTAAGGAACTCAACATCGGCAAACCGAGGGTAGGGCATGAGTTGACTTTTGATAAACTACCCGATGCTGTCCGCCTGCTTCAGTCGGGCAAAACAATGGGAAAAGTGGTTGTAAAAATCTGATACCCCATGAGATACAAGACTATTTTTGTGGATGCTGCAACAGCCAAATACAAGGCGACCTTCGGCATGTCCATCGAAGAAACCAATGGCGACCAGCTCGCCCGTGACGTACAGGCGGCCATTTTGGAAAACGATTTGGAGGGTTTCGAACTCATCAATTCTATGCCCATCACGTCCTCCAAAGTTTATTCAAGTACTTACCCATACTCACTCACAACTGGTGTAATGTTGATTTTTAAACAAAAAAATCCATGATTTCCTTTCGCTGCAAACCCTTCTACGAGCTGACCGCCCCACAGCTTTACAGCATCATGGCACTGCGCCAAGAGGTCTTTGTTGTGGAACAAAACTGCGTCTACCTTGACGCAGATGGCAAAGACCTAAAGGGCTACCACCTCACTGGATACGACGACGACGGCAAGCTTGTGGCATACGCTCGCCTATTGCCGAAAGGCGTTTCTTACGAACATTTTGTGTCCATCGGGCGCATCGTCACTTCGCCCTCCATCCGCGGAAAGGGCGCTGGACAGCAGTTGATGAAAGAAGCACTGAACTGCATGGACGCACTGTTCCATGGTGAAAGCATCAAGATCGGCGGACAGAGCTATCTGCGGAATTTTTATGAAAGCTTTGGTTTCGTCGTAAGCGGCGAGGAGTATTTGGAGGACGATATTCCGCACCTGCCGATGGTGAGGTGATTTACGAATTACAATTGAGGCAAACCCAATCCATTGAATACCAGCAAGTTGGAGAATTATCCCAATCGTAAATCGTCATTCAAAAATTCCCAACTTCTTAAGCACCACATCCACCTCGTCCGGGGTGTTCACGTTCATCAGCACATCGTGGTTTGGCGCATCAATAACATGCACCGGGGAGTTAATCAGCACCTTGCGGGGGCAAGAGTATCCCTGCGCCAAAAACTGTAACAGCACCGGGTAGCTCTTTGGCTCCCAGATGGCGACTAATGGCTCTGGGAAGCCACTCTCTGGGCTACGGTAGGTTGTAGCAATGGCAGACGGGTCTCGGTTATTCACCAAAAATTGCAGTGCTGCCTCATCAAGCAGGGGCAGGTCGCAAGCCACTACGAGCCAGGCGCTGTTTGGTGCTTGGCGGAGGGCTGAGAGGATAGCACCCATCGGTCCCAATCCAAGAAAAGTATCCGACAACACGTCATGTGTGTATGCCAGCTCCCCCGCCTGTTCAGGGCGGCAGGAGAGTTTCGTTTTTATGCAATATTTGCTCACCAAATCAATCATCACATCCCGCTGCGGTTTATCGTGGTACTGCAATACGCTCTTGTCTGTCCCCATCCGGCGGCTCTTTCCGCCTACAAGTACAAGGCCGCTCAGCGGGGGAATAGCGTTCTGTAATTTTTTTTCAAAAAAGGATTTAATCGCTTGAAAATCAGCGACTTGAAGAACGGGTATTTTTTCAAAACCCTTCAAATTCTCTTTTAAAAAAACAAATGGCTGAACGGTGGGGTCTGTGAGTAATATCAATTGTACATCGGTCAGGCGGTCGAGCTTGCGATGCAGGGAATCCTCTTTTTTGGGGTCAATAAACACCACTTGTTTTTGAGCGGTGAAATGGTTGCCGTTCACCAGTACAAGGTCCATTTCGTTGAACATCGGGCGAAACTGCCACTGTGTCGGCTTACCCATGAAGTCGAGGCGGTTGTACTCAATTTTATCGGTGAACTCCTGCATTGCGCCGTTCCCCAACTGCAAACTGCCAACTGTCGAACTGTTTGCCCCCCCTCTTGGGCCAACTTCTTGATGGTCAGCATCCACGTAGCCGCTTTTATATTTTGGTGAAAAAGCTGACGTCAACTGACTCGCCAACCGTTTTATTTCGCCACAGTTGGTGCCGAGAATGGCCCACTCGTTCCTCCCAAAATGACCCAGCGAGGGTTTTGCAATATCTTCGTGCTTTTTGTGCTTCATTGCTCATATTTTTCTGGTTGAGAAGGGTTGATAAAAGTTGATTTCCCGCATTAAACCTTTATAAACCTCATCAACCCTTATCTACTTCTCTTTTAAAATCCTTTTTCCCGCCCGTTTTTTCCACCAGCATCGTGTCTCGGATTACGATATTGTGTGACATGGCCTTGCACATATCATAAATGGTAAGCGCCGCCACGGTTGCCCCGGTGAGGGCTTCCATTTCCACGCCCGTCTTACCCGTCAGGCTGGCCACACACTCAATGACGACCTCACGCTGCTCATTCAAAGCGATGCGGACCTGGCAATTTTCAAGCCCAAGCGGATGGCAAAGCGGAATTAGCTCGCCCGTTCGCTTGGCGGCCATGACCCCAGCGATGATGGCTGTTTGGAACACGGGACCTTTTTTTGTGTGGATATCGTCTTTTGTAAAGTGCTGCAAAATCGCCTCGTCCAGCACCACGATACTACGTGCCTTGGCCGTGCGGCGTGTAGCTACTTTTCCCCCTACGTCCACCATGGAGGGGTTGCCAGCGGCATCTAGATGGGTGAATTGGTTTGACATAAATAAAGGGCGGATTTTGGTCGCTGCGCAAAGTTAGCGCATGTTTTGGGTGCATTTATGCCAAAAATCACCTGTTTCGTAAGTATTTTACTTGACGGGTAAGGCATTTGAGCTTCGCTTTTACCTATTTTTGCCCTTCGAAAAAGACTTTTGATAGAAGACTTTAGACGTTAGACAGAATATCTATTGTCTAAAATCTATCATCTAATGTCTTAGAAAAGCAGCAAGATGAAATTTGGCGTAGTGATTTTTCCTGGCTCAAACTGTGACCACGATATGCTCCATGTGTTGGGCAGCGTGATGCAGCAAGAGGTGGTGGCACTCTGGCACAAGGATAGCCAACTACCGCCTGACATTGACTGCGTGGTGTTGCCGGGCGGCTTTTCCTACGGAGACTACCTACGCTGTGGGGCCATCGCCCGCTTTTCACCACTGATGGAATCGGTGATTACATTTGCCAATGGCGGCGGATATGTTTTTGGCATTTGCAACGGCTTCCAGATACTTTGCGAGGCAGGTCTGCTGCCTGGTGTGTTGCTCCCCAATGACTGCCAAAAGTTCATCTGCAAGAACATCTGGTTGCGATCCATGACCCGCAACTCGGCCATCACCTCCCGCATTGACTCTCAATCGGTGTTGAAAATCCCGATTGCCCATGCCGAAGGCCGCTACTACGCTGATGATGCCACATTGGCCGAACTGGAAACCAATGACCAAATACTGTTCAAATACTGCACGCCATCTGGCGACATCACGCCAGAGGCCAACCCCAACGGGGCTCTGCACAATATCGCTGGAATCTGCAGCCGTGGTCGCAACGTGTTCGGCATGATGCCACACCCAGAGCGTGCATCGGAGGATGTGCTTGGCAACACCGATGGCCGGGTGCTTTTCGACTCGCTGGTGCAGGCCATCGAGGTGGCAGTTTAGGATTAAGTTGACAGAATTGATACAAACCCTGTCAACCACTTAAATATTAGTTTTGAATAAAATTTGTTGGAAAATCCAACTTTACTGTAATTTTGAAAAAATTTATAATCTGTTCAGTGCTTTTGGCCTGAACTTGGCTTAACGAACGAATCTACAAATTTACCGTTCAAAATGTTGAATATGAACGATTTACACTGACTGATTTTTTACTGACAACAACTTAAACGTAACTGAAACATGAAGTCGAAACTTGTACTTTGGGGCAGCAACGCCCAGGACGAAAAATGCTTGATTGCCGTTTCACTGAGAGCAGCAGACAACAAAGTTGACATCTGGACTTTCCCAGAATCGGTGGCCACCGAGGACTTTTACCAGCAAATGATGAAGGAATGGCGCGACGGAGAAGGCTTTGAACTGCCCGATCCGAAAACCCACCTTGAACGCGATCTCTCTGTCACTGACAGTTTACTGCCCGATGACCTGAAGGTAGAACGCACAGACGTGGTGATGCGGGCGCAAACCGAATGGCAGTTTGTGGTGCTGTCCTCCAAGCTGCACGATGCTTACGAAACCCAGTTAAGTGAATTGAAAGAACGGGTAGGCAAGCTCGAAGCATTTGACCAACCAACCTGGGACAACCTCAAAGAATTCTGGGATAAAGTACAAGAACAGGTGCGGGAGCGGAACCTCTTCCGTGACCATGCCGACCGCCTGCGGGCGCATACCAACGAACTTTTCGGGCAAATGAAAACCCTCCGCTCCAAGCTGGATGAGGAGTTTGAAAAACTTTCCAAAGAAGCCTCCAACAAATTTTTTACAGCACTTGGCGAGGTGGAACGCAAAATGGAAAGTGGCGCACGCGTGCCTGTGTTGTTTGACGAGCTGAAAAAGTTGCAAAGCATGTTCCGGGAGTCCAAAACATTGACCCGTGAGCACCGCAACAAGGTTTGGGAAAAACTCGACGGCACTTTCAAGGCCGTAAAGGAAAAGCGCTTTGGCTCAAAGTCTGGCGATGGCGGTGGCGGTTCGATGCTGCAAGGCACCCAGCGCCGCTACGATGGTTTGCTTTCGGCCATTGACAAAATGGAGCAGTCCATCCGTCGTGACCGCAACGACCTCGACTTCCAAAACCACAAAATCAATACTACCGAAGGTCAGTTGGAAGCACAACTCCGGCAGGCCAAGTTGAAGATGATAGAGGAGCGTATCAACTCAAAGGAAGATAAGCTCAACGAGATGAACACCACCAAAATCGAACTGGAAAAGCGCCTTGCTTCCCTAAAGGAAAAAGAAGCTCGGCGCGCTGCGCAGGAGGCTGTGAAAGAGAAAATTGTGGTGGAAATGAAAGCAGCAGCAGAAGCCCGTGAGGACGTGTCCGAAAAATTGGACAAAGCTGCTGAGGAAATCAGTACCGCCAAGCCAAAGGCTAAAGCTGCTCCGAAAGCCGAAGCACCGAAAAAGGATGAATCCATTTTGGGTGCAGTGGGTACAATGATGGGTGAATCGTTAGAAGATGTCATTGACACGGTGAAGGCTGTGGCTTCGGTCATCGGCGACAAAATCGAAGATGCCATCGACGAGTTGAAGGAGGATATTGCAGAAGCAACTGCTCCTGAAGCAGAGACGGAAGCTTCCGTTGCGGAAACACCATCCACAGAGGCAGAAGCTGCTGTGGAAACAGTAGCTGCGGAAACAACCGAAGCTGCTCCAACTGAAACAGCAGCTCCTGTCAAATCAGAGGAAGAAGAATAAGCCAATTCGGTTTTTCAAAATACAAAAGCCCTGTGCCATTCAGCACG
>JAHEAS010000269.1 GCA_024642645.1 Saprospirales bacterium
ACCCATACCTACCGTGAGGGCACTAGTAACAAGGTGGCCATACATGTCCCGGCGATCTAATTCCCCCTTGCGGCGGGTAATGGCGTAGAGTATTTTTGTAATGCCTTTTATCAGCCTCCCACCCAAAAACCGCTGCTCGTACATTACACTCAGCACAATTCCAATGATGGGTGTGAGGAAAAGCCAGATGTAATTGGATTGGTGCGAGCCAAGCCCGTTCTGCACCTGTTCCTCCACCCAGTGTACCATTACTTTCATCACAACCGCCGCCAAACCCGCCACAATCCCAATTAGGATACAAGCGAGAATGATATAGTTTCGCCGGCTTAGCTTTTTGAGCAGATAAGCGTTGATGTCCCTAAAATACGCCTGTAGTTTTTTTGAATTCATGTCAATGCTCTATCCAAATGCACATATCCTCCATCTATCACCCACCACTGTCCAGTGATGTGGGAAGCTTGAGCGGAGAGCAAATATATGGTGGCGGAAGCAATTTCATTGGAAGTTGTCATTCGGTGGTCCAAAGGGATTTTTGAAACAATGGCCTGAAGTTTCTCCTCCGGGTTTTCAAAAGTCATTATCCATTTTTCATACAAAGGCGTCATTACTTCCGCTGGCAAAATGGCATTCACCCGAATGCCGAACGGCAGTAATTCGGCTGCCCATTCTCTTGTGAGTGCCAATTGGGCACCCTTACTGGCGGCGTATCCACTGGTGCCGCCCTGACCCGTCTTCGCTACTTTTGAGCTGATGTTGACGATACTGCCTTTCGTTGCTTTCAGCCAGGGTAGTGCAAAATGTGCAAGATTGTAATAATGGCTCAGGTTTTCATGGAGGGACTTCGCAAATGCAAAAGGGTTTCCTGAGGCCAGCCCTACCCCATCGTTCCGACCCGCATTGTTGACCAAGGCATCTATTCGCCCGTATTTTTCAACCGTTTCTTCAATGATTTTTTTACAAAAATCAACCTCACTCAACTCGCCTGAAATACAAAATGCGGTTTGCCCTTTTTCTTCTAGTTCCGAAACCAATTCAACATTTCGTTTCGAATTCCGGGAAGCAATGACTGGAATCGCCCCCTCCACCGCCAACTGCCGGGTAATAGCCTCGCCAATACCACTGGAACCACCAGTGACGATAACCACCTTGTCTTTTAAGTATAAATCCACGTGAATAATTGAAAATGGAGAATTGAAAATGTAAGATTGAGTGTAATTATCAATCTTTCATTTTTAATTCTCAATTATATTGCTACTTCCGCCTTTATATGCGGGTGTGGGTCGTAATCGTGCAAACTGAAATCTTCGAATTTGAATGAGAAAATATCTTTGACATCGGGATTGATTTCAAGTCGGGGCAACGGCCTTGGTGCTCGGGTCAGTTGGAGCTTGGCTTGTTCAACATGGTTAAGATATAAATGGACATCGCCAAAAGTGTGTACGAATTCACCCGGTTGAAGGCCACAAACCTGCGCCATCATTTGCGTGAGCAGCGCATAAGATGCAACGTTGAATGGTACCCCAAGAAACACATCGGCGGAGCGTTGGTAAAGCTGGCAGGAAAGCCGCCCATCGGCCACATAAAACTGGAACAGAGCATGGCAGGGACTTAGCCGCATGTCGGGAATATCGGCTACATTCCATGCATTCACGATGATGCGGCGGCTGTCTGGGTTGGTCTTGATTTGATGAACAGCCTGCGCTACCTGGTTGATGGTATTGCCGTCCTTACCGGACCAAGAAACCCATTGCTTTCCGTAAATGGGTCCTAGGTCACCGTTTTCATCGGCCCATTCATTCCAAATTCTCACACCGTTGTCTTGAAGATATTTTACATTTGTATCTCCCTGTAAAAACCAAAGCAGTTCGTAGATAATTGACTTTGTATGCAGTTTTTTTGTGGTCAATAGCGGAAAGCCTTCTCTAAGGTCAAAACGCATTTGATAACCAAAAACGCTGATGGTTCCTGTTCCGGTTCGGTCACTTTTTTCTGTGCCGTTTTGGACAATATGTTCTAGCAAATCAAGGTACTGGCGCATCTTTTGTAAAATATTTTGCTCAAAAATAGAAAACCTTCGAAATAGAAACTCAACATTCCTGTTTTCTAATCGTTTTAGAGCCTGCAACAATGTTATTATGAAAAATCATCTTTTCCATTCTTTTCTACTCGTGTTCACTTTTTTATTGGTGGCCACAAACTCAAACGCACAAGAGTGGAAACTCAAACGTGACAAAGGAGGCATCAAAGTTTATGTGAGTGACCAACCTGGCACGGACATCAAAGCTTTGAAATTCACAACCACCATTGAGGCTTCCATGCAGACGATAGCTGCTTTGATGACTCATGTGGAAGGTTTTGATGAATGGGTTTATGCTTCCCTAGAATCACGAACCATTAAGCGGGTATCGGATACGGAGGTTTACTATTACGCATTGGTTGACTTCCCATGGCCTTTCGACAATAGAGACCTGGTGCTGCACTCCACGGTCTGGCAAGACAAAAAAACACTAGCTTTTTACTCTAAGACCATTTCTTGTCCGGAGATGGAAAAAGAAAAAGATGGTATTGTTCGAATCAAGAAAACGACCATCGACTGGAAATTCACACCCATCGAGAATGGAAAGGTTAATGTGGACTACATTCTCAGTTCTGACCCCGCTGGCAATATTCCTGCCTGGATGATAAATCTCGCCGCCGACCAAGGCCCATTGCAGTCTATGATTAAGTTCAAAGAAATGCTGGAAAATGAAAAATACAAGAATAAGAAATTGGCTTTTGTGACGAATGCAAAATGACAAATTTAGAACCTGCCGAATCTGTTTTAGCTGGTAATTTTATTCTTGAAGATTCAATCATCATTGCTGATGCAACTACCTTCCTTATTAGGTGGGTGATTAATATTCATTAATCAAACTGGATTTAGACGAAAGTGGTTAGGAAACGCTACACTAAGACCCCAATTATAAGCGCCTTTGGGAACTCATTTATCCAAATACGGAGGTGCTTGGAGGTGGTACACCAAGGCTAACGACCACCACCCTAGAAAAAGCAAAATCAAAGTACAAAAACTTCACGATTTGATTTTCTCGCCTTTTGGCATTTGGCAATCTCCAAAAATTTTCCCCAAAACCAACTTCCCCTCCTAAGAATTCCCAATCTTTGCCACCACTTTGAGACTAACAAAACAAACATGGTACAGGTATTCATAACGGGGGGGACATTCGACAAGGAGTACAACTACATTTCTGGGCAACTGTATTTCCGCAGCACCCATGTGCCAACTATGCTGGAGCGGGGTCGCTGCACCGTGGATTTCGACGTGAAGACCTTGATGATGACGGATAGTTTGGAAATGACTGATACTGACCGGGAAATCATTGGGCATAATTGCAAGCGAAGCCAGTTCGACAAAATCCTCATCACGCACGGTACAGACACGATGGTAAAAACGGCAGAGTTCCTTGCGAACTACGGTCTATCAGACAAAACCGTTGTGCTTACAGGCGCTATGGTACCTTATGCATTTGGCACTTCTTCTGACGGCTTTTTCAACTTGGGCAGTGCACTCGCATTTTTGCAGACCTTGCCGCCAGGGGTTTATGTCGTGATGAACGGGCGGTACTTCCATTGGAACAAGGTCAGGAAAAACACAAAAACAGGTTATTTTGAGGAAACAACCTGAGCAACTGACCTTTGGGAGAGCAAGATTATTTATTATTGCAGATTGAAACAAAATGGCGGTGAGCAAACTTTAAATGCTAACAGCCTTTGAGCCATAAATTATTGATTTTCAAATAATTATTTGAAATCAAAATTGACAATTGTTATTTTCAAACATGAAGCATCTTACTATTTCCCTTTTCTTACTGTTATTTGGCGGCCTTCAAATCGCCCTGTCGCAAAAAGCTGCGGCGCCTGTTGAGCTTTTTGACACTGACAAGGTCCAAAGCATTAACATTACCTTCAAACAAGCCAACTGGAGCTACTACCTAGACTCACTCCGGTTCAATGGAGATGGGCTTTTAGCTGCCTTAGTCGAAGTGAACGGGCAGAAATTTGAAAACGCTGGCGTTCGATACAGAGGATTTAAATCATTTGCTCCTGGCACACCCCGCAATCCACTCCATGTCGTGTTAGACATGAAGGACAAAACGCAGACCTACCAAGGCTACCACGTCTTAAAACTGTCAAACACCTTGCGTGACCCAAGCATGTTGCGGGAAGTATTGGGCTATGAGATTGCCCGGACTTACATGCCCGCTCCAAAAGCCAATTTTGCCAAGGTGACCATTAATGGAAAAATGTATGGTTTGCTTGCAAACATTGAGTCGGTTAACGAGGAGCAGTTTCTGAACCGCTATTTCGAAAGCACTGGCAATGCATTTTTTAAGGTGAACCAAGATGCAGACAAGGCGCCGACAGGTTGTAAGAACAACCTCTACGGTTCGCTTGAATATGACGCTGCGGTAACTTGTTATGAGAATAATTTTGACAAAATCTCGGAACACGGCACCAAGGAACTCATGGAATTGGCTCGAATTCTCAACCAAGAGACGGGTAAAATAGAGACCATCCTGAACGTAGATAGAACGCTTTGGATGCTTGCTTTCAACAATGCCATCGTTAACTTGAGCAGCTACACGGGCCAACACAGTGTCAACTACTATTTGTACCAAGATAACAATGGGCGCTTTACGCCAATTGTTTGGGACCTTAACTTGGCATTTGGCAGCTTTAAAAACATCGGTAGTGGCTCAGACCTCAAATTGAAAGCTTTACAGGAACTTGACCCGCTTCTGCAATTTGACAATCCAACCAAACCTTTAATCAGCCAACTGTTGGGGGATGCCAACTACAATAAGATTTATCGCTCGCACATGCGTACCATAGTTCAAGATTGGTTCATTAGCGGCAAGTTCGAGACTCGGGCCAAAGAACTTCAAAAATTGATTCGAAACGATGTGAATGCTGACCCGAACAAGTACTACACTATTGAGGAATTCGATGTAAGCCTTGATAAGACCATTGGGCGGAAAAGCAAAATTCCTGGCCTGTTGGAATTAATGACACGCCGCACTTCCTACTTGAAGTCGCACCCAGACTTGGCTATTTTCCCGCCAGATATTTTGAATGTTGAGGTAGAAAAACGCAAGTCGTTGTCAAATCAAAAAATGATGCATTTCCATATTACTGCCAAGGTGGACAAATACCCTCGCAGGGTGGAGCTGTTTTATCGCTTGGATGGAAAAGGTAGTTTCAGCCAGGTTACCATGCTCGATGATGGTAAAAATGATGATGGAACCGCCAACAACAATGTTTTTGGAGTGACCATCGTACCGCAGAATGGTGAGGAGTCCATTGAGTACTATATCCAAGCTGAAAACCCAGGATTAGTAAGTTACAGTCCAGCGAATTATATGTGGGAGAAGCATAAATCCACGCTGGAAGCGTTAAACAAGTAATAGAAGATTGAAAATGGAGCATTGACAATTGACGAACCGCCATTTTCAATTTTCAATTCCCCATTTTCAATTTCACTTTTTCTATGATTAGATTACTGCTTTCCTTTTTGACCATCCTCTGTTTTGGGACAGTTTATTCACAAGGACTTTAC
>JAHEAS010000270.1 GCA_024642645.1 Saprospirales bacterium
TAAAAAATGATGGTTCTATCTAGTTTTCCTTTAATAGAATCATCATCATGTCACACGTAAAACATAAAAGCTTATCTGTCCCCTACCCGATTGGCAAAATTACCTTGCCTCTAGTTTCGTTCAGCACCTCTGCCATAGCTAGGTAAATAGCCGATGCACCACAAACTATGCCTTCCCAACCAGCAATTGTGCCAATCAGCATTGACCCTGTCCAGTCTCGAATAGCCAACAAGAAGAAAAGAATCCAAAGACTGAAGAAAATGAACTGAAGTACCTTGTTTTTGCCAAAGGTGCCCAACCACATGAAAAAAGTGAAAACACCCCAGAGGAACAGGTACCACCCCATAAAGCCTACTTCTGTTGCGGCGCCTTTAGCCCAGCCGAATTCAGGAAAAACCCAAAGTGCCACAAGCGTAATCCAGAAAAGCCCATAGGAGGTAAAAGCCGTGGTTCCAAAAGTATTCCCTTTCTTGAACTCCAAAATGCCGGCAATCACCTGAGCGATGCCACCGTAAAAAATGCCCATCGCCAAAATCATGGCACTGACTGGGAAAAAACCTGCATTGTGAATGTTGAGCAGGACGGTGGTCATGCCAAATCCCATTAAGCCTAAAGGAGCCGGATTCGATAATTTTGATTCCATTTTGTTTTGAATTTTAATGTAAAAAAATAGCCTCAATTGTGATTCTTAGTTTGTGAATTTTCAAGAAAAAGAATCCACAAAACCGAGGGCAAATTCAGAGGGAAATCTAAAGACAATCATGAAAAATATCAGAAAAATGAATGAGGATTGTCACTCAATACTAGTATTTGATAAAAAGTAATCCATTCGGCTCACAGAATTTAGCCGATTTGAAGGTGGTCAATAATAACAAATACCTTTCTTTTGCGCCAAATTATTCAATTATGGACTTGAGTTTAATGAGAGATGAATTTGAGAAGGCAGGACTTCACCGGAGTGACCTCAATATTGATCCTGTAAAGCAATTTGCTCACTGGTTTGAGGATGTTCAACAGGCTGGATATCGAATGCCAAATGCTGTTACATTAGCCACTGTGGACTCGCATGGTCAGCCATCCATCCGCATGGTTTTATTGAAAATGTTCGACGAAAAGGGGTTTGTTTTTTACACCAATTACGAAAGCCGGAAAGCCAGTGAAATGGCCCAAAACCCGAAGGTGGCACTGCACTTTCCTTGGCATGATTTGGAGCGTCAAGTCTGCATCACAGGAACTGTCGAAAAAGTATCCACAGCGGAATCGCTTAAATATTTTCTTACCAGGCCAAAGGGAAGCCAGATTGGTGCATGGGTATCCAACCAAAGCAGTGTCATCAGCTCCCGTCAGGCACTGATGATGAAATTTGAGGAAATGAAACAAAAGTTCGAACACCAAGAGGTGCCACTACCCTCTTTTTGGGGCGGCTTCAGGGTTGTGCCAAATAAATTCGAATTTTGGCAGGGCCAAAAAAGCAGGCTGCATGACAGGTTTCAGTACACACGGGGAGAAGCTGATGAATGGTTGATTGAGCGATTGGCGCCATAGAGCTTCCTCCAAAACGACCTAACCTCTCATTTCACAATTAGTTTTTCACAATTTTTTTAGTAAAAAGAGTACTTCCAAGCCATATTTTAGCGAAATATTGACCTGAAGGCAGGTTGTCTAGTGGAAGCTGTGCGGCATTAAAACCAGCATTTACTACAAAATTTCCTGACCAAACGTTTCGGCCATAAAGATTGGTGAGGCCGATGTTGGTTACGCCAGAATTTTTCGCAGAAAATAATAACGTTGCATCCCCTGAGGTTGGATTTGGGTAAACTGAAAGCCTTTCGAATGTGGCCTCTTCCCCTACCCCAGTCTCCACGATTAACTCCTTGCTAAAAATGACGTTGCCCGTTGACGACCCGCCAAAGTCAACGAAAACAAGTTTCCAAACTGACCCATTTTCTGTCTTGACAAAATAAGCCCTGTCATTCACCAGCAGCCAGGAGGTATTATTGAAAGTTTTCCAATCGGAGCCAATAATGTCGATGTCCGTGCTGAGTGAATCTTCAAAATCAGCAAACTCCACATCGCCGGGATCAACAAAATTGGCCTGTGCAACTTCAATTCCGGGTGCAGAAAGAACACCACTCGACATAATCTGGATAACACCTCCCGCTCCATCGTCATTTGGTGCTGCATAGCGCAAAAAGGCCAAATCCCAATCAATGGGAATGGAGGGCAAAGTTTGGCCAGACGACAAAGTCAAATATGCAAAATCGACACCCGTGAAATTTGCCTTATCTATCGTCAATGTGTTTTCGTTGCTACCGTCAAGGTCTGCATGTTTTATGGTATAAACCCCTTGTTCCAGGGAAACGATTTGTAGCTTTTGATAACTGCCATTCTTAAAGCGCAGCACGAATACTAGGTCGCCTGTTATTTTCCCAGTGCCAGCATCTAGGTATCCCCACCCAACATCATTTGGGTCATTCACATCCCGTGTGCTATTGAAGGCGCCATAATCCCAACTTTTTTCATCGTTATAAAGCCGCTCGGACAGGTCAGCGACTAGAATAGGGTCATCGAAATTAGTGCTAGGTGCAAGGTATAGGACGGCCTCATCGCCAAAAGTGACCGTTGATTCATTCAGGTGGATACCTGCAATGTTTTCACCGTATGTTGTAAAGGCAATATCCCAAGTATTGTTGTCTAAGCTGGCTGTCGCATCATCTGACAATTGATAGTAAGTCTGGTTTTTGTAGCTGGGGCCATAGGATACCTGGACCAAATCTTGCGCTGAAAGGGATAATGTGGTTAGTAATGCAAGTGGAAATAGTATTCTTTTCATGGTGCAATTTTTTAGTAAAATAATACGGTATTCATTCAGCAACTAAGATAGGTGTCTTGCCCAACCCAGCAAATAATTCTGTGTCAGGATTCAGTAAGAATTTGACTGTCAGGTGGCAAGTTTCTTTTCTTTGCATTTTTAGTATTCAAAAAGCATTTTAAACAATGACCGATGCCATCGCTGCAGAACTCCAACACCTTTCCGAACTGCTAAAACTGGAAAAGCAAAAAGACTTCGAGCATTTCCAAGCCTTCGTACTGAGTTTACCATTATCTGAGCGAGTAGCTGAAGGCTATGCCTGGCATCCTGTTGAAGTTGAAAAATCTGGCTACACTTACGGCGAGCGAGCGTTTGTGACGGTTGTACGAACCAAGGCAACTGTCGTTCCTCACCAGTTTCGGGCGGGACAGTCAGTTCGCTTTTTTACGGCTGTGCCGCAAGAAAAACAGGCTGAGAAATCGGGGGTTATCCACTCCATCACTAAGGGTCGAATGAAAATCGTGTTGGGCAGCAAAGACTTGCCTGATTGGATTAATGCTGGCTCATTGGGTGTTGACCTTGAATTTGATGAGCGTACCTACCTAGAAATGGAAAAGGCTCTAAAAAAGGTCAAGGAAGCAACAGGAAACCGTTTGGCGGAGTTACGGAACATCATCTATGGCAACAAAGCCGCTTCCTTTTTGGAGCTCCCAGCTGTGCATTTACCCCAACTGAACGACGCTCAGAACAGTGCCGTCAATGATATACTTGCAGCCCAGGATGTGGCGATAGTGCATGGCCCACCCGGCACGGGAAAAACGACGACACTGGTGCAGGCCATTCGTTTGCTTTGCAAAACAGAAAACACAGTGCTCGTCTGCGCACCCAGCAATTCAGCGGCTGACTTACTGACCGAGCGCCTTGTTGACGAGGGACTTCAGGTGTTGCGCATCGGTAATATTTCGAGAGTAGAGGATAAAATCGTGCAGCATACCCTGGAATCGCAAATTGCAGCGCACCCCGAAAGCAAAAACATCAAAAAAGTAAGGCTGGAGGCAGTGGAGACCCGACGCCAAGCCATGAAATTTAAACGAAAATTTGGGCATGAACAGCGCCAAGAACGTAGCCACCTGTTCCGGCAAGCTGGAGAACTCTCTGGCTGGGCAAACCATCTCGAAGACCAATTGGTGGAGAACATTTTGGACAGTGCCCAAGTCATCACTTGTACCCTTGTGGGTTCGGTGCACAAAGCACTTGGTAGCAGAACATTTCGAACGGTAGTCATTGATGAAGCCGCACAGGCATTGGAACCTGCAACTTGGATACCCATTACTCGAGCAACCAAGGTCGTTTTGGCAGGCGATCCGTTTCAGTTACCCCCGACGGTTAAATCCGAGCAAGCACGACGTGGTGGATTCGGCAATACCATGATTGAAAAGTGCATGCAGCGACTGCCCCGAACCAGTCTGCTAACCGTTCAGTATCGAATGAACCACCGCATCATGGAATTCTCCAACCAATGGTTTTACGAAGGGAAGTTAACTGCGGCAGCGGGCATTGCCGAGCACCAACTTGACATGGGACACCCTTCGCCAGTAATTTTTATTGATACGGCCGGCACTGGGTTCGAGGAACAATTCAATGAAAAATCGCAGAGCCGATACAATCCAGACGAGTTTCAGTTGCTTTGCGAGCACCTTTACCAACTCATCAGTGGGCATGACGACAAAGACCTCCCCACCATTGCCCTTATTTCACCTTATAAAGAACAGGTGATGCACATGCAGGACACCGTAGCCGAGGATAGTAGGCTGCGAGATATTCCACTTGATATCAACACCATTGACGGTTTCCAAGGCCAGGAACGTGACGTGGTTTACATCTCGTTGGTGCGTAGCAACCCCAAGTGCGAAATCGGCTTTTTGAACGACTACCGACGGATGAACGTAGCAATGACGAGGGCTCGCAAGTTGCTGGTAATCGTTGGGGACAGCGCCACTGTTGGGGCAGACCCGTTTTATCAAGCCATGTTGGATTATTGCGAGGCACATGGTGGGTATGAGACAGCTTGGGCTTTCATGTTGTGAGTGTGCTTGCGGGCTAAAATCCTGGCTCATCTCAGCCAATTTCAATACAAAAAAGGAAAAACCACTCTCCTCTCCTTCGGAAAATCTGGAAAATGTTGCTTGTACCAATCATGGTGGTTTTTTGCCCTGGGCACTAGATTAGCAAATGTCCAAACCATGAAAGTAAGCGCAGGCAGATTCCAGGCCATCAAGGCAAATCCAGACCATTCAATGATTTCACCAAAAAGATTTGGTGAAGCCACGTAATCAAATAGGAACCCTTTCGGGATTTTATAACCCGTCTCTCCCGGCTTGCGGAGGTTGATTAATATGGAATCGGATTTCCAGTTAATCATTAATCCAACAAGGAACATAATGGCACCAATTCTAAATGAAGTACTGGTCAACCATTCACCGTCATAATCCGTTGATGGTGCTAATTCACTCAAGTAATAACCATTTATGCCAGCATTGATGATGTTGAAAAATATTGCACTGCAAACGATAGCTAAAGGCATTTTTTTCGGCGTGGGTTTTATCCTTAGCGGATAAATTACAGTTCGGTTAAAATAATGAAACACCCACATTGCGAATAATATCCAGACATACGATTGGAACGATTTGTTTCCAAAAAATAAATAATAACTCATGATTAGCAATGACGGGGATTCCATTATTGTCCATGCCAATTTATTATCAATAGTCTTTCCCCACTTTTCGGTAGT
>JAHEAS010000271.1 GCA_024642645.1 Saprospirales bacterium
AGCTACCGGATGCCCTTCGTGGAGCAGGTGCTCGAATGGTCGGGCACGGACGCCTATTCCATGACGCCAACCGTGCAGATTTACCGGGGATTTTTGTTGTTGCTTCGCAACCCCGATGACACGCCGGGGTTCATTTTTTTGAAAAACCTGCTTGCGCAAAACGAGGAAATTTTTGAGGAGCAGGAGCGCAAGCAACTTTACACCTTGCTGCTAAACCACTGCACCCGCCGCATCAACCGCTTCAACGACGGGGCCTTCCTGCACGAATACCTCGAAATCAACAAACTGCTGCTGGAAAATGGGCTGATTTTGGAACAGGGGAGCCTCCAACCTTGGCGCTACACGAACCTCGTGCATGTTGGCCTGAAACTGGGGCAGGCAGATTGGGTGCGGAATTTTATCCAAACCTACAAAAGCAAATTACCGGAGGCACACGCCGAAAATGCCTTCAGCTACAACCTCGCCCAGTACCACTACCACCTCGGCGACCACGACAAGGCGCAACGAGAACTGCTGCGGGTGGATTTTTCGGACGACGTGCTGCTCAATGTGAGCGCCCGCAGCCTACTCATCAAACTCTACACCGAGACCGACCAGACGGAGCTGCTTTTTTCTTTCCTCGAAGCGACCCGCCTGTTTTTGCACCGCAACAAGCTGCTGGACCCGCAGATGAAGCGGCAGTTGCAGAAGTTTGTGGAGGTGACGGCCAAACTTGCCCGCTATGCGGACCATGAGATTGAGCGCCTTGAAAAACTCTTGGAGGAACTGCCGACTGCTTCGGAACTGATGCACCGGGACTGGGTGATGGGGCAGATAGAGCAGCGGCGGGGGGGTGAACGTAAAACGCTTGCTTGAGACGCTTGTCTAATTGCTAAAAATCGCATCCAAATTGGCCTGCACCTACAAGTGGTTTTCTTCAGCAACTGTTTTTAAAATAAAAACGCATGTTTAAATTGCCGAAGGCTAAATTTAAACATGCGCTAAAAAACTCTGAAAGTTTTTTTGTGGAAAACTTACTTCCCAGCCACCTTCGCTACGGCCTTTTCAAGCTCTTCTTCGTCGCCAGCCACGTAGCCGTTGTGCTCAAAAACGATATTGCCGTTTTTGTCAATCACCAGCGTTTGTGGAATGGTCTGGAAGTTGAAGGCATTGCGCATGTCTTCCTCATTGCCCGCAAAAATGGTGTACTCCCAGCCTTTTGTTTCAACGATTCCAGGGACTTTTGCAAGCGCCCGCTGGTTATCAATGGTGATTGCCAGCAGTTCCACATTGTACTTCTTCTGCCATTCTTCATAGTAATCGGCTACGGTGTCAAGTTCCTTTTTACAAGGTGAGCACCAAGTAGCCCAGAAGTCAATAACGATGGTTTTGCCACTCTTGGAAATATAATCCTTTAGGTTGAGGGTTTGTCCGTCCAGGGTTTTCACGTTCACATTGGGTACTGCCTTTTGTGCATTCGCAACCATTGCGAAGCAGAGGAAGAGTAACATTGAAATTGTCGCTTGCTTCATATTTTTCGATATTTATACGGTTAAAAATAAAATTGCGGCAGTCTATTTGGCTACCTTTGGTGCTTTGGATTAGAAGATTGCAAAACTATCCAGAAATCCATTTAGATTCACGAAAATAAATTTGATTAACCTACCCTTAACTTTAATCGGGTAACATTAAACAAGCCTTTCCGATATGAATCCAAGATTTTGGTTGCTGCTCGTGCTTTTGACTGTTTTTTCACAAACCGTCACAGCACAGGATGCAGAAAACGAACAAACCACGAACAACCAAGGCCGACTTTCCGGCAATCTCTCCATGAATGGCAACTTCTTCATTCGAGACTCCGCCATCGGAGCAGCAAACACGCCTCAGTACGACCGCCAACTATTTGGTGCCGACTCTTGGCTAAACCTCAATTACCAAAACTGGGGCTTCGACATGGGCATCCGTTTTGACATGTTCAACAACTCCAACCTCTTAAACCCCACCAGTTCTTACAGCGACCTCGGTATTGGGCGTTGGTACATTTCGAAGAAAATCAACAAGCTCGGTATCACTGGTGGCTATATATACGATATTATAGGAAGTGGTATCATCTTCCGAGCATATGAAGAGCGACCTTTGGCCATTGACCAGGCGCTTTATGGCATTCGGCTTACTTATGACATCAATGAAAATTGGACGGCAAAAGCCTTTACCGGAAGGCAAAAACAACAGTTCGGAACCTATGCCAGTGTGCTGCGAGGTGCAGCAATTGACGGCTATATCGGGAGCGACTCTTCTTCGATATCTATGGCACCTGGGTTTGGAGTGGTTGCCCGGACACTGGACGATGGCTCGATGAACAACCTTGTAGCCACGCTGAACACTTACGCCAAGACGGATGTCTTTACCCCAAAATACAACACCTATGCGATGTCATTTTACAACACGTTATCATCTGGACCTTTCTCTTGGTATATGGAAGGGGCTTACAAAAGCGCCGATGCATTTGTTGACCCGTTCCAAGAACGAGTAACAGTGAGCGGCGATACCGTGGTGGGTCGATACGTACAGGGCGAAGGCTCGGTACTTTACTCTAGCCTCAGCTTCGCAAAAGCGGGCCTTGGGCTGACGGTGGAAGGCAAACGGACAAAGAACTTCGACTTCCGCACCAGCCCACAAGAAGCGGCTTCAAGGGGGCTACTGCACTATATTCCACCAATGACGAGGGTAAACACATACCGGTTGCTAGCCCGCTATGCAGCAGCGACGCAATTTGTTGGAGAACAAGCATTTCAAGTGGATGCAAGATATGCATTGACCAAAAAGCTAAGCCTGAGCGCTAACTTTTCCAATATCACCAACTTGGACAATGAACAACTCTACCGAGAAATTTTTACCGAAATCTACTACAAATACAAGCGGAAATGGACGCTGACAACCGGCATTCAGCTACAAGAATACAACCAGGAAGTGTACTACGGCAAGCCAGATGCGCCACTGCTGGAAACTATCACGCCGTATGTTGATTTCCTTTACAAATTCAACTCAAAAACCTCCATCCGCCTGGAATCGCAGTACATGAACATGAGCAAAGACCATGGCATACGCTCCGACTACGGCAACTGGGTCTTTGCCCTTGCAGAGTTCACCCTGGCGCCTCACTGGGCCATTACGGTGTCGGACATGTACAACATCGACCCTGGAAAATTGTCGCCAGCTGATGCAGGTACCGGAAAACAAGACAAAATTCATTACCCAAGATTTGATGTTTATTATACCTATCACGCCAACCGCTTTTCGCTGAGTTATGTGAAACAAGTGGAAGGTATCGTCTGCTCTGGAGGTATCTGCCGACTGGAGCCAGCGTTCAGCGGGGTAAAAATGTCCATCAACTCGACATTCTAAACATTAATAGCATTGCCTGATTGTTGAATTGTTAGCTGAGACAACAATCAAGCTATCCAACATACAGAAATATGAAAAAGTATATCATTCTTTTGGCCTCGGCCATCCTTTTCTTTAGTGCCTGTGAAGAAATTCCACCCAAAGTAACTGGTTCTATGGGAGGACCCATAGAACCCAACCCTATCGACAGCCAGCTGCGGCAGGTCATCATTGAAGAATTCACAGGTGTGCGCTGTGTGCAGTGCCCCGGTGGCTCCGCTTTCATCCAAGACCTTTTGGCCATACACGGCCAACAGCTTATCGCCGTGTCAATTCATGCAGGCGATTTCTCAACGCCCTATTCGGCAAGCCAATACGATTTCAGGACGGAAGAAGGTGATCAGCTCTTGAGTTATCTTGACGAGCCTTTTGGCTTCCCATCAGCAGTGGTTGACCGCAAGCTCTTCTCTGGCCAGTTCGACCTCCAACTTGGGCAGGGCGACTGGGCAGGGTTTATTGCATCCGAAATGACCATTGCACCGAAGGTGCGCATCGGTATTGAGCCTAACTTTGATGCGGGCACTCGAAAACTTACAGCCGACGTCAAACTCTACGTGGACGAAGCCATCACCGACCCTGATGTTCGCCTCAGCATAATGCTTACAGAGAATAACATCCACGACCTGCAAATAACGCCCAGCAGTTCAACACCGATACCTGACTACAACCACCGCCATGTGCTACGGGATATGCTCACCCAGTACAACGGCGACCCTATTTCGGAGCCGCTTTCGCAAGGGGCCGAAATCACTAGGTCGTTCAGTTTCAACATGCCAGCTGATTGGAAGGAGGAAAACTGCGAAATTATTGCCATTGTTAGCCTTGCAGGTTCTACAAAGGAAGTGCTGCAAGCGCACCAAGTACACGTGGTAGAATGAGTTTCAAGCCCTCTGATAAATGGCGATAAAAAACCCATTCCGAAGCAACAAAATCAAGGAATCCGACGATCTTGGATTCGGCACCCGTATCACTGGTGAACGTGACCGGCTCATTGACAAGGACGGAAACTTTAACGTCGAGCGAGTCGGACTGAAAACATGGAGCCCCTACCAGGACTTGGTGGAAATGAGCTGGAGCCGGTTCTTCAAGCTCGTAATGGCTTTTTTTGTTGGCGTAAATGCGCTTTTTGCACTCCTCATCGACGCCATCGGCGTTGATTGCCTGACCGGGATGAAACCAGGTACTTGGTTGGAAAACTACGCCGATGCTTGGTTTTTCAGTGTGCAAACCTTCACGACTGTCGGTTATGGGGGCATGAGTCCATCCTGTATCTCCACCAATTTCGTGGCGGCACTAATTGCACTGGTCGGCCTCATGTCGGCAGCACTGGCCACGGGGCTATTGTTTGCCCGTTTTGCCAAGCCAACTTCCCAACTTGTTTTTAGTAAAAATGCCATCATCGCCCCTTTTCAGGATGGCACCAGCTTCCAGTTTCGCATTGCCAATGCTCGTAACAGCCGCCTTATCAACCTCAACGCCAAGCTCACCATGTCATGGGTGGACACCAACCCCGATGGCTCGAAGCAGCGCCGTTTTGCAAGGCTAAATCTGGAACGTGAGAAAGTGGTAATGCTGCCATTGAACTGGAATGTCGTCCATCCGATTGATGAAGAAAGCCCGCTCTGGCAGCGGACGCCCGAAGATGTGAAAGAAATGAACGTTGAGGTGATAATCCTGATTGAGGCCTTCGACGAAACATTCTCTCAGACTATTTTCGCCAACGGCTCCTATTGCGACGAAGAGTTTCTCTGGAATGTAAAATGGAAGCCGATGTATCACCCCGACCCTGCTGGCTCTGGGAAGACAATTTTGGACATGGCAGCTATTGATGAGGTCATCCCTATCGGTTGAAGGTGGACAGTTTTATCTAAAAAACTTCCGCTCAAAAACCGCCTCATTCCCCACGGCATCCCGCACCACCAACCTGAAATTGTGCTCGCCCGGCGTAATCAAGCCATCAAATTCGTGGGTAATTGTTCCGTTCTTTTTATCATACTCCATCAGAATCCACTGACCGTCCACATGGGCATCGAAGGAAAGCTCTTCGACATTGGGGGCTGTGGCCACATTGTCACTGATTTTGAAACTGATTTTTTTATACTTCTGCATGTTTTGCCCAAAAACAACCTGTTTGATGGTAGGAGGCATCACATCGACCATGATGGCGTAGCTGCCGAG
>JAHEAS010000272.1 GCA_024642645.1 Saprospirales bacterium
TCGGCGGCAGGAACAACGAAGTGTATTACTACGGCATGCTGCGGATAACAAAAAACCGTGGCCGCGCAGAGGGCGCTGGAAGTTTTCACAATGGCTTTTTTGAATGCATGTTTGAGCAAGGTCTTCCAGCAGCGCTTTGTTTCGCAGCATTTGGTTTGTTTGCTGTCTTTTATTTCGGCAACCTGACTCGCTACCACCTGTTTTTCGCCATCCCCTTTTTATTTGCCCTGCAATTTGCCATGGGCAATTTGTCCAATGCCTTCCTTTTCTCAAAATCAATTTCGCTAATCTACGCCATGCACCTTGGAATGGGACTTGCCGCACGACATAACTTAGGGATATTGAATGAAAGTTGGGGGGGCAATTTATCAAAAACGCAAGGGACAACAATCGCATGATATCCATCGTAAAAATAAAAACCTTTATAGGCCAAGGGCATGAGCGAACAGTCCGGGCAAAGAAGAATGTCATCTTGTCGGTACTGTTCAAAGGGATAGGCATGCTGACAGGCTTTCTCTATTTCCCGCTTTCGCTGGAATACCTCGGGGTTGCCAAGTTTGGGCTTTTCTTGACGCTTGTTTCCGTCCTTGACTGGTTTGCCGAGCTGGACATCGGCATCACCAACGGCTTGCGTAACAAACTAGGGGCAGCCATTGCCGAAGGCGACGATGAAAAGGCAAGGGGTTATGTTAGTACCGCCTGCTTCGCACTGGGTAGTATTTTTTCTGGCATCGCCGTCATATTTGTGACGGTTTGCTTCGTGCTTCCTTGGTCGGATTGGTTGCAAGCTGAGCCAAGCCTGAACCAAGAAATCGCCATTCTTGCTGCGCTCATGTTCGGTGCATTGGCCATCAACATGGTATCGGCCATCATTTTTCAGGTTTTCTATGCCTTACAGCGCATGGCGATGGTAGATTTTTACAACCTCCTGAGCAAGGTGCTCTTCCTTGTGGTCATTGTCGGGCTGATTTATTTTACAGAAGAATCGCTCGTACTGTTCGGAACGGCGAAGGCGCTCACTTTCGCCTTGGTGCCCCTTTTTGTCGGGATTTACTATTTCCGGGGAGAGTTGTGGCGATTTCGGCCATCCTACCGGTTGGTCAAAAGGTCGTTATTCAAGGACTTGTTTTCATTGGGCGTCCAGTTTTTTGTGATCCGACTTTCGATGATTGTTATCCACCAAACGAACAACTTGCTTATCGCTCGCTTCGTCTCGCTGGAAGAAGTCCCAAAATTCGAAGCCGCCTATAAGTACCTCTCCATTTTCTTGTTGTTGTTCATTATTTTGACCAACCAGCTTTGGTCAGCCACGGTGGAGGCCTACCAGAAAGGCGATATCGAGTGGGTAAAAAACACGCTGCGAAGCACCATGAAAATCTGGTTAGGCACTTTGTTATTGAGCCTTTTCATGATTGCCGTAGCACCGCTGGTTTTTGACTTTTGGTTGCAAGGGAAGCTCAAAATCGAAATGGCCATGACGGTTTCAGTCGCTGTTTCCATAGCAATAACAACTTGGGTGAACATGTTCAACCTCGTCCTGAATGGTACAGGGAAAATCAGGCTCCAGATGTACGGTTGGATATTTGCAGGCGTAATGAATATCCCCATCTCGATTTTCTTCGCAAACACTATGGGAATGGGCAGTGTGGGCATCGTGCTGGGCACAGTGGTGAGTCTGGTGCCGACGGCTATTCTGTCACCTTTGCAAGTTAAAAAAATACTGTCCGGCACTGACCATGGGCTTTGGGCTAGATTGGGGAATTGGGGAATTGGGGAATTGGGGAATTGGGGAATTGGGGAATTGGGGAATTGGGGAATTTAAGACTATGCACTTTGAAATTCAAATGAAAAAAGCCTGCAAAAGCAAGGCTTTTGGGGAAAATACTTAAGCCGGATTGGTCATTCGCTCAACGATTTGCAGGTACTTTTTTTGAAACGCTTCGAAACTGAAATTTTGCTTCAAATGCTCGTAACCAGCTTGTCCCAGGCGGATTCGGTCAGCAGGAAAAAGCACCAGTACTTGTAATTGCTGCGCTATGGTTTTGAAGTCTTTGACTTCGGTGAGGTAGCCGTTGGTCTCGTGTTGCACTAGTTGCTCGTTGTCCCCCACCCTCGTGGCAACCACTGGCAAGGAGTAAGCCATGGCTTCCATGATGGCGTTTGAAAGCCCTTCAAAAGTGGAGGTGCAGAGATAAATATCGGCTTGACGGTACAGTTCCGGCAGGTTGTCAGGGTTGACGATGAGCGTCACTTCAGCCTGCAAACCATATTTTTCCACTTGTGAACGGATAAGGTTTTCGTCGGGTCCAAAGCCAATAATCCAGTAGCGGATTTGGGTTTCTGGTGGACAGATTTCCTTTAGCCGAGCGATACTTCTCAGCGCTGTTTCGTAGTCCTTTTGCGGAACGAAACGCCCTGCGGAAACGATAATGATTTCCGGTTTCTGAGGGCGGTTGATGGGCTGGGTATTGATGGAAATTCCGTTGTGGACAACCAGCATTTTTTTAGACTTAAATCCTTTTTCAATGAAAAAATGGGCGCCGGAAAAGCTGTTGGAAATGGAATATTCGAAGATGCGGTTGTGCAAGAACTTCAGCAGCTGAGCTTTGAGCGGATGCATCCGGTCATTGCGAATACCCCCTGTTTTGAACGGTGTCTTGGCGATGCTTCCAGCAAGGGCAGCATAAAAATTGTCGGCAGGGAGAAAAGACAAAATCAGCGATGTCTGCTTCATTTTCAATAACCCTGCGAATTCCCTGATTCGCTGGACGGGGTTCCCGTGAAGGAAGTAGTGCTCAATTTTTGCTTCCGCAATCATCGCTAAATGCCCCGGATGTCGGGGTTGGGTATTGATGATGACCACGAAAACGTCGTGGTGTGGTTTCAGGGCCTTCGCCAATAACAGGCATTGCTTCTCCGCCCCACCGATGGCAAGGGAAGTAATGGTCAGACAGATGCGTTTGCGGGATGACATGGATAAGAAGCTGAATTTCTGAAATGATACTGAACCAATGAAAATAATATGCCATTAACCAATGAGATTCATAACCTATTGGCTTTCAATACATTGAATACTCCAACTTGATTTTAATGCAAAAGAAAATACCACATATCCTTTACCTCGGCGAAACCCGTTTTCCCCATGGGTTAGCAGCGGTACAGCGACAGATTTTGATTTCCAAGGGGCTGATTGCACATGGCTGCAAGGTAACGGTACTAAGCTACAAAGGAGCTCACGGGACTGACAAGCAGTTCCCGCCAGAAGGCGAATTCGAGGGTATTCATTACCGATACACCTCCGGTAGTATCCATGCGGCAGGTGGTTTTTTCAAACGAAATGGGGCTAAGTTGAAAGGAAAGGTTCGGGAACTTGCCCACTTGAGCAGGCTGAAAAAAAGCGGAGACCTCCACGCCTGTATCGTCACGACCATGGACTTTGACAAACTGTTGATTTACAGGTTATGGCTGCTGTGGCTGAAAGTGCCATTGGTGCTCGATTATGTGGAACTTAGCACTGCAGTAGCTTCCAGGACGAGCCTCCGAATGAAAATAAACGACTACTTCTTTGACCGTTTCGCTGTGCGGATGACGGATGGGGTAAGCGCCATCAGTGAATATTTGATAAACTACACCAAAAGGCTTTCGCCTGGAAAACCGGTCCTGAAACTACCCATCCTCTGCGATTTTGAGCGGTTCAATATCCAACCGGAGGTACACGGTGAAACGAGGTTGCTGTATTGCGGAGCAGCGTCCTATTTACCACTTATCCAATTCCTGCTGGCAGCATTCGACAAATTAGAGGTTGAAAATCGAAAGGTTTATCTCGATTTCATTTCTGGCGGAACAACAGCGGAACTTGAAGAAGTCAGGACAATCATTGCGCAATCTCAAAACAAAGCCAATGTAAGGCTCCAGTCGAACATCCCCTACGCTACCATCCCCCAGCAGTTCGCCGATGCCTCCGCCCTGCTCATCCCCCTGCGGCCAGGCTTGCAGGATGCCGCACGATTCCCCCACAAGCTCGGTGAATACCTCGCTTCGGGCACAGCGGTCATCACAACCAACTTTGGCGAGGTGAACAATTACGAATTTATTGACGGTGAAAACTCCCTAGTCGCCCAAGGTTATGACCCGACGACTTTTGCTGAGAAAATGAAGTTCGTGGTTGATTTTCCCGAAAGGGCAAAAGACATCGGCAAAAACGGCAGGCAATTGGGCTTGCGAAATTTTGACTACAAAGACATTGGGCTACGGATGAGATGCTTTGCACTTTCATTAATTGCCACAGAAAAAAAAGAAACTATTCACAAAAAACGCCCCCAGTTAACTCAAGAAATATGTGCGGAATAAGCGGAATCCTTCATTTTGACGTTCACCGAAAAGTCAGCATCGACACCCTGCAAGGCATGACCAACAGCATGTTCCACCGGGGGCCCGACGATGTAGGTTTTTACCAGAACCAAAGCAAAAACCTCGGCTTCGGATTCCGGCGTCTGAGCATCATTGACCTGCACACGGGCCACCAGCCACTCTCGAATGAGGACGGCTCGGTATGGATTGTCTTCAATGGCGAGATTTACAATTTCGCCGAATTGCGACAGCAAATGATGCGGCGAGGCCATGTTTTTCAGACCGGGACGGACACGGAGACCATCGTCCACCTCTACGAGGAGTATGGCAACGATTGCGTGAAGCACCTGCGGGGCATGTTCGGCTTCGCCATCTGGGATGAGCGCCGCAAAAAACTGTTCTGCGCCCGTGACCATTTTGGCATCAAGCCGTTTTTTTACCACCATTCCAATAACCGCTTCGTGTTCGGGTCCGAAATCAAAACGGTGTTGGCGGCTGGCGGCATTTCCACCGAAATTGACCCACTGGCACTTGACCAGTATTTTGCCTACAAATACGTGGCGGACGACCGCAGCATTTACAGCGAGGTGAAAAAACTGAAGCCTGCCCACTGGTTGGAAATTAGCCTTCAACCGGACGGCAACCATGTTTTCAAAACAGAAAAATACTGGAACATCGACTTCCAGCCGGATTTCAGTCGAAGTGAGACGGACTGGGCCGAAGAACTGGAAAACATGCTCTCCGAATCGGTGAAAATGCAGATGGTCAGCGATGTGCCGCTTGGGGCGTTCCTCAGCGGTGGCATTGATAGCAGCGCAGTTGTGGCGCTAATGAGCCAACATTCGAGCAGGCCTGTCAAGACTTTTTCCATCGGTTTTAAGGAAAAACAATTCAACGAACTGCCCTACGCCCGGGAGGTAGCCCAGATGTACGGCACCGAGCACCACGAGCAAATCGTGGAGCCAGACTCCATCAGCTTATTGCCCATGCTGGTCAGGGGCTACGACGAGCCGTTTGCCGACCCATCCGCCATCCCGACTTGGCATGTGTCGAAATTTGCCCGGGAACACGTCACCGTGGCGCTTTCGGGCGATGGCGGCGACGAGTTGTTCGCTGGCTACAACACCTACCCCAAGTTAAACAACCTCCACCGGTACAACCGCCTGCCCGATGCTTTCAATAGGCTGATTTGGGGCAGCCTTCACCCCCTCATCCCAAACCGC
>JAHEAS010000273.1 GCA_024642645.1 Saprospirales bacterium
AATCCTCCAAAATTCACAACCCTCACTGTACCAATCCCTTCCCCCACTTCACGAAACCCCCTTTTCAATGTACGAACCGTTTTCACAACTGTGCCAACCTTCTCAGTAATTCCTCCTTTTTAGAACTAGATACATCCACCCTGCTTCCGTCCTTCATGCGCAGGTAGCCGCCATCGTGCCGGATATATTCGGTCACATGGTGGAGATTGACAATTCTAGAGCGGTGGATACGCATAAAGCCATAGGTATCTAGGCTTTCTTCATACATTCCGATGTTCTTTGAAATAACAAGTGGCTTGCCGTTTTGAAATATGAACTGGCAATAATTTTGTTCCGCTTCAATGCGGATGATGCTAGACATTTCCAAGTATGTCAGGCCATCCGAGGTAGGCAGGGCAATCTTGTGCTGTTGGCTGGGTTTGAGTTCGTCCTGCCTGTTCAGCAGCCCGGCAAGCACGCTCAGTTGCTCCATCGTCTTTTTGTCTTTCATCTTTTGTGCAGCCTTGGCCAGGGCTTCTTCCAGTTCCGATGGGCTAACAGGTTTCAATAAAAAATCCAGCGCACTCAGCTTTATGGCGTTCAACGCATATTGGTTATGGGCAGTAATGAAAATCACCTCGAAATCAATGGAAGGAAGGCGGCGCACCAACTCAAGTCCGGTCATTCCCGGCATTTCGATATCTAGCAACAAGACATCTGGTCTAGCTTTCAGAATGGCATCCAAACCCTCAAAAGGGTCGGTATAACAGCCCACCACGGAAACGGTCGGGCAGTACATGCTAATCAGGGAAGAAACGAACTCCAAATTGCTGGGCTCGTCGTCGATAAGCATTGCTTTCATCATATTGGTTGAGGTATTTAGGTGTACTTCGCAAAGTAAATAAATAACTTGCAAACTAGGTTGGATGGGGATAAAAAAAGTGGTAATTAGTTAAATAAACCAATTATTCTTTTTAAAAAAGACTAAAAAGCTACCTTTGTCCAAACACTTAAACTAACTTTTTTTACCCGCAGAATTCCTGTTACATGAGAAAACGATGGACACTCCTGCCAGCTGACGATGCCGTCGTCAGCCACCTACAACAAGTCCTGAAAATCAATCCCGTTTTTTGCCGTTTGCTGGCGCAAAGGGGCATAAGCACCTACGGCGAGGCAAAGACATTCTTCCGGCCAGAATGGTCGCATCTCCATGACCCATTTTTGATGAAAGGGATGGAGGCAGCAGTGGCCCGCCTCCAGTTGGCCATCAACGCAAATGAACGAATCCTCCTCTACGGTGACTACGATGTGGATGGCACTACTTCCGTCGCACTGATGTGCCAGTTTCTTTCGGGCTACCATGCCAAACTCGACTACTACATCCCCAACCGCTACAGGGAGGGCTATGGTGTTAGCATGTTGGGCATTGACCACGCCATTGCCCAAGGCATCAAGCTTATCATTGCAATGGACTGCGGGGTGAACGCACGGGAACAAGTGGCAAAAGCCAAAGCACATGGCATTGACTTCATCATCTGCGACCACCACTTGCCCGATGGGGCGCTCCCCGACGCCGTCGCTGTGCTCGACCCCATGCGCCCCGACTGTCCGTACCCCTTCAAGGGGCTGAGTGGCTGTGGTGTAGCCTTCAAGTTGGCACAGGCTTTTTTACTAAAAAACAAACTTCCAGATACCGAATTACATCCCCTGCTCGACCTTTTGGTGCTCAGCATTGCCGCCGACATTGTGCCCATGATTGGTGAAAATCGGGTGCTGGCCCACCTCGGGCTTCAGTACCTAAATAGCGGCAGTCGACCCGGTATTTCTGCGCTGATAGAACTCAGTGGCAAGCAGCGACCGCTCTCCATCAACGACCTTGTTTTCGGCCTAGCGCCGCTCATCAACGCCGCAGGCCGCCTGGCCGATGCCGACCAAGCCGTGAAGCTGCTCCTTTCCGCCGACAAAACGGAGGCTGACGACAATGCACGGATACTGCTCCATCGTAACCAACTCCGCAAGGAACACGACCAACAAATCCAGGATGAAGCCATTCGCCTGTTCGAAGCAAAACCCGACAAGGATGCCCGACGGAGTGTGGTGCTTTTTCAGCCAGAATGGCACAAGGGCGTCATTGGTATCGCCGCCGCACGGATGGTGGAACGGTTTCATCGCCCGGCCATTTTGCTCACAGCATCGAATGGCATGGCTGTCGGTTCTGCTCGCACTGTGCCGGGTTTCAATATTTACCAAGCCATCAAAACTTGCGAAGACCTGCTCACCAACTTTGGCGGCCATGCACATGCGGCGGGCCTCACCATGCCACTTGATGCTGTGCCGGTTTTTCAGGAACGCTTCGAGGAAGTGGTGCGAAATAGCATCACCGAGGAACAACAGGTACCTGAAGTAGAAGTCTCCGCCACTTTGGATTTGAATGAAATCACGCCAGGGTTTTGGCGGATTTTGAAACAGTTCGCACCCTTCGGGCCTGGCAACCGCAGTCCGGTTTTTGTGACAAAAAACGTAATGGATACTGGCTATTCAAAGCTATTGAAGGGTACACATCTGCGGCTTTCGCTCAAGCAGGCTGGCGCTCCAACAGCTACCGGGATGGCCTTCGGCATGGGCGAGCATTTTGCCCGGATTTCTTCCAAAAAGCCATTTCATGTCGCCTATAAAATCGAGGAGGAGCAATGGCAAGGCAAAGTTTACCTGCGGCTAATGGTGAAGGATTTTTGGTTTTGAAACCCTTCGGGAATGCCAAATGGAACGATGACCGGGGCATTTGCCATTAATATCTTGAATTGTCTAATAACTGCATTCATTTTTGAGAACATTCTCTAACTTTCCCACTTCATTTTTCACCTAGACCACCACCAACAAAAACTAAACGAATGAACCGCTCCAATCTATCACATCCATTTTTATTGTCCACTTGTCTTTTCCTGCTCTTTGTTCAAGAGATTTCTTCCCAAAATATCGCCTACCAGAATCCGTCAGAATTTTTCGCCTGTGACCAAGGAAGTTTCGGCTTCACTGTCCAAAACACCACCGGAGCCGCACTGACAGGCGTGACTTTGACCGTCAATTTTACGACCACGCTTGGCACGCCTTGTGGTATCGAATACGTGCAAGGTTCCGCTACCGGTGGGGTAGTGGAGGGCAATTTGAGCAACCTTTCTGCGCCCCAATTCCAGTTGCCCAACCTCAGCGCAGGTGCTTCGCAAAGCTTCTCGCTGATGGCCAGCGCTAATTGCCAAACTGCCGCTTGCATTGACAACGCTGAGGTTTTTGTGAACAGCATCACCCTGAACTGGAACGGCGGCACCACCAACATTACCACCAATCCATACGTGATTGACCGGGCACTGCTCATCATTACCAACGTGGCAAACACCGTGATGACCGGCACTCGGGGTGATGTTTTGCACCGCAAAATCACCATCCGAAACACGAGGCCTGGAGCGTTGTCGAGCTTCACGTTCAAGGACGTTTTTCAGCCGGGCATCAACATCACCTCACCCCAAGGAACCGTGGTGCCGTCCGGGCCGGGCATTTTCGAACTGCTGCTGGATGCCTCGGATTTCATTGCCATTGGCGACGGCGACGGGCTGTTTGAGTTCAACGAAACCATCATCTTAAATGAGGATATTGAAATCACGACGTGCGGATTGGACGAGCATTCCGCCGTTTCGAACATCACCGTGGCATGGGGCTGCGGCGGTGCCGAGTGCCAGCAGGAGTCGGTGAACGCCGTGGTGACCTTCAAACTTTACACCAAAGCGCCGCAACTGGCTTGGGAGCCCATCATCTCCGTGCCGGAATGCTTTTGCGGCCCAAACGGTCATCCACACGGCATGAAAATCACGAACGTGGGCGACGGCAAAGCACTCGACATCAGGTTTAGAGTATCGCAAACTCCTGGCTATTTGGGAGGTTTTGCAGATACGGCTTCTATCGGTGTGGACAGCATGAACATCCCCATTGATTTTGAAAAACAGACTTTTAGCAACATTGATTTTGATGCACCGTGCGATGGCCCGCCTGGTGTGGCAGGTGGTTTCAGCGTGCTGATTGGAAGTTTGGCACCTGGTGCTTCGGTGATTGTCCACTGGGACTTGTACTACTGTCAGATGGCGTGCATACAGCCCAGTGCTGGCTGGGAATACGTGTACAGTTATTACAAGGAATGTCCGCCCAATATTTTTATCCAAAACTCAATGCCCATTGTTGTGGGTGAAACAGGCATTTGGATAAAAGCTACTGCCGAAATTGACAGCGACAGCTCCCTGGCGGACGACCAAGTTTACACCGTCCTTTACGAAGTGGAATATGATAGCCTTAGCCTCCTCAATGATGAACTGACCGTTCAAATCACGCTGCCATGCGGGCTCAACTGGGTGCCAGAAAACGAGATGTTGCTGAACGGGCAAACACCTTTGAGCATTGAAGTTGAAAACATGGGAACCGATGTTTTTGTGACTGCCGTTTACCAACTACCGCTCACGGTGGACACGGGTGCCATGCAGTTTGATGTCGTTTTTGATTGTGATTCGCTCTGCAATTTGCCGTTGCTCTGTGAAATTGTCCGCCAAACTACCTGTCAAAGTGCCTGTCCAGAAGGCGCTCAATGCGAAATCAGCGGAACTATCACGACGACCATCAGCAAATGCAGCGAATACCCGCTCCCTTGCAACATGCAGTCTTGCGTGGATTTTGGCAAGCCAATCGAATGCGACAACACGGAAACCTTTGTGGATGCCCCACCCGGCTACCTCCGCTACAATTACAGTGTGCTCCGCAAAAACTACGGGCTGCCAGACAACAACAACGACCGCATTGCTGACGCCCCAACTGGGCTGCCTGATATGAATCTTGTCAGCCGCCAGCGCTTCATCGCCGGGGATACCGTGCAGGCCATCATTCGGGGGATGGTAGTGATAGACAAACCGGGAGCTACACTTCCGCTTGGCTTGCTGCAACTTGGCTTTATTGGCGGAAATAGGATGTTCCAATTCAACAAGGATTCCTTGTTCACGCCCCAGCATTTCGCTCCTGCGGGTGTTTTGCTCCGCATTTTCGACAGCAGCTCAGGTACTTGGTTCGATTGCCAAAACCCAGCCTATACGAACACGGGCAAAATCCTTTACAAGTACGACCTCCACCAAATTTTCGCCAACTGCCTGCCGCCGGGTTTTGCCCTCGACCAGGGCGACTCGCTGGTATTTGTGGGGAATTACCGCATTGGCTATAATCCCTTGTTTGAAAATGACTCGGACCCGTTGCTGGGCAACATCTTAGTGGAGCCAAAAGTGCTGCTGTACGATGCCGATTCCTCGGAGTACAATTTGTTGAACTGTAACTGCGACTTTCAAGAGCTGCTGCTTTCGGCGTATGAGTTTACCATTACCCCCGGGACTTTTGGTTTGCCTCCCTGCCAACCGTCCACTTTCAACACGGCCAGTTTAGTGCGGCTACAGTTGCACGAAGGCAATTTTTTCCCTTACGAGCACCGCAATTTAATGGTGGTGGAAGACCTGCACGTTATGGTTCCGCAGAGCATTCAAATCTGCAGCACCCGAATGATAAACCTCCG
>JAHEAS010000274.1 GCA_024642645.1 Saprospirales bacterium
TTTC
This sequence comes from Saprospirales bacterium, assembly GCA_024642645.1. Lineage (GTDB taxonomy): Bacteria > Bacteroidota > Bacteroidia > Chitinophagales > Saprospiraceae > UBA6168. The sequence goes on from JAHEAS010000274.1 coordinate 5, forward strand.
AAAAAACCCATCTCCTGCCACCTCTACCCTGTGCGAGTTTCCACCAACCCAGAAGTCGGGTTTGAAGCCATGAATTACGATGTTTGGGACATCTGCTCCGCCGCCTGCACAGCAGGAAAAAAGGAAAAACTGCCCATTTATCAATTCGTGAAAGACGCTATCGTGCGCAAATACGGAGAAGATTTTTACGAAGAGCTAGATGCTGCGGCGGGGTATCTGAAAAAATAGTCACCGGTCATTTTGTCATTGGCCATAGGGGCATTGCTTCACCCCAATGACCAATGACTAATAAGTCGAGAAGTTGAAATCCGGCTGGTTACCACCAAAAAAGAACGAGGCCGTGATGCCTGCCAACACGTACCAGTCATTTTTATCGGGATTACCATTTTTGCTTACGCCATCCAAATAGTCGTTGAACGTTGCCCGCCAACCTATCTCCATACCTACTGAGAAGTTTTCGAACAAATCCGCCCGCACACCGAACATAATCGGGATGCTAGCTGATAGTGTTTTTTCGCCTTTTTCCGGGAACAAATCACGGTCCAGAATATCGACTACTTTAACTTCTGGTGTAAATGTGGCGATGCCCAGCCCAACGCCCACGTAGGGGGACAATTGCTTGGCGAAGATACCCGTATTGCCCACCCGACTTCGGCCAAGCGGGTGGTATTCCCCGATAAAGCTAGCCTCCAAGATATTTGACTCAAAGCTCCAACCGCGTTGTTTTAAGCCTTCGTCAGCATTGTTGACATCGCTACCGGAAATGAAACCATAAATGAAATTGCCCCTAACTTTCACCTTGTTGTTTAGGTGGTAGCGCAGGAAGCCGCCGTAGGATAGTTTGGTCTCGGAAAGCGCAATCGGGTCTTTGACCAAGTCGCCCTGGTAATTGGCAAAACCGCCAAAAATACCAAATTCCATTTTTTGTTGAGCGGACGAGGCAATGGGGATACAACAGATAAAAAACAATATCAACCTGTTCATGCAAGAAGTATTTACTCAAAAAGGGAATGTCGCTGAATCTCAAATGGTTGGCAGGGAGGGGATGTGAAGCTAGGGATTTTTACTTTCTTTGGGTAAAACGGCTGGCAGTTGGGGAAAGTTGCGCCTTTGCTCGATGGTGCACGAGAAGTGGTGACGGCTTTATTGGGTTTGGGACTGGAGGTTGGAGATGTTTTTGGCATGTCCGGTTTTACTCGCTTTTGTGTAAAGCTATTTCAGGACGAGACAGGGGCTCGCCAAAAATAAAAAAATGGAGAGCGGCACCCCGCCACCCTCCATTTTCAATTATCAATTTTCCATTCCTCACACCTCCTTCCGCAGCACTTCCAGCGGCGGCTTCCGCAGCACCTCCCGGCTGTTCAACAGCCCAATCAGCACCGTCAAACCCGTGATGCTGAGGAAAGTGATGAGGGCAGGCCAGAGGTTTGGTTCATAGGGGATGTTCAGGGCAAATTTGGCAACGGCATAACTACCAGCGATGGACAGGCCGATGCCCGTGAACGTGGCGAGCGTGCCGAGCAGGAAATATTCCACCAAATTTATTCTAATGATTTGTCGTCGGTGCGCCCCGAGGGTGCGCAGCAGCACGCTTTCTTGGATGCGCTGGTATTTACTCAACACCACCGAACTGATGAGCACCACCAGCCCCGTCAGGATGCTAAAAAGCGCCATGAAACGGATAACGAACGAGACTTTGTCGAGCACCGTTTTCACCGATTTCAGGATTTGCGTCAGGTCAACGACCGAGACGTTGGGAAACTGCTGGACCAGCGCCTGCTGGAACTTCGCCGACTGTGCCTCGGAATCCACCCTCGAAATCACGACGTAAAATTGCGGAGCGTCTTCCAATACGCCCTTTGGGAACACAATGAAAAAATTGGTTTGCACCCGACGGAAATCCACCTTGCGGATGCTGCCCACGACCGCCTCCACCAATGCGCCCTGCACATTGAAAGTGATTTTCGAGCCAATCTTTGCCCGCATGCCACGGGCCACGTTGTCAGCCAACGAGACGTAGATGATGCCGTCTGGCCCGACCGTTCCGTGCCACTCACCATCCACGATTTCCTCGGTATCAATCAGCGAGTCACGGTAAGTGCAACGATATTCCCGCTCATAAACCCAGCCACGGCGAGGGCCCGTTTCGGGTTGATTGGGGCCATCGTCGTTGTCGTCACCTCGGCGCTGCGGACGGCGTTTGCCATCATTTTCTTTCTTCCATTTTTCTTGTTCGTATTGACCGGTGGTGTCTCGGTCATTCATCTCTTTGGTAGTTCCGTCAATGCTCTCCACCCGCATGGTCACGATGGGCACTACCTGCTTCACAGGCAATCCCATGTCCGAGGTCAGCTTTGCAACGGCCTCTTTTTGAGGTGTCTGGATGTCGAAAATAATCATGTTCGGCACGTCGCCGCTGCCGGTGTAAGCCACTTGTTTCAACAATAAATCTTGGGTCAAAAACAACGTGGAAATCAGCGCCGTGCCCAGTCCGATGGTCACGATGAGGATGAGGGTCTGGTTGTTCGGGCGATAGAGATTGGCAATGCCCTGCCGCCAGATGTAGCTCCACTGCGTCGGGAAAAACCGCCGAACCACCCATGTGAGCGCTTTGGCCACGCCCACCAGCACGAGGAACGCCACCCCGATACCCGCCGGAAAGAAAAGTGCTTGAGGCGACCAACCTGTTTGCGCCAGCGTAAAACCACAAATAAAAAGGAAAATGAGCACGTAAATCACCCAGCGCCACGGGTCACGTTCGCTCGTATCTTCTTCGTAACTGGCCCGAAGCGTGCGCAGCGGCGACACCCGCCGGATGGCCAGCAGCGGCAGCATTGCGAAGAGCACCGTGATGCCAAAACCCGTAGCCACGCCAAGCCCCATCGCCTGCCAGCTCACGTCGGCACTGATGTTTTCAATGGGCAAAAAGTCGCCAATGACTTTGGGCAGCAGCACTTGCAGGAGGCTACCGACTACCGCCCCGAGGATGCCCCCGGCCAAGCCAAGCGCCAATACTTGTAGCAGAAAGATTCGGAACGCCTGCCCGCCGCTCGCTCCAAGACAGCGCAGCACGGCGATGCTTGGCATTTTGTCCTTAATGTAAATATGTACGGAACTCGCCACCCCGATACAGCCCAGCAGCAGGGCAATAAACCCGACAAGGTTGAGGAATGTGTTCATGCTGCCAAAGGCGTCGCCGAGTTGCTCACGCCGTTGTTCCACGGTCTCGATTTCCCATGGCTTTTTTTTGAGGGCAGGCTCCAAAATGGTGCTTGTGAGGTCGCTGATGTTCGTACCTTCTTTGAACTTGAAAAAATATTGGTACCAAACCAAACTGCCCGGCTGCACCAGCCCGGTTTCTTGCAAATATTGTTTCGGAATGTAAACCACCGGAGCAATTGACCCAGCAATGCCAGCTCGTCCTGGCGCAGAGTTGAGTTGACCAGCAATGAGAAATGGCATGTTGCCCACCCGAACGGTATCGCCAACCTTTAAGTCAAACTGAAGCATTAAGGTCTTTTCCACCAGCGCAATCTGATTTTCCTCCGATGGCAGCGTGCCGACTGGTGAGAGCGGCTCACTGGCTTTTTTGAAAACCTCGGCCGCATCGGTCGGCTCAGTGGAGAGTGTGCCGTAAAACGGAAATTCGCCCTCCAACGCCCGTACTTGCGAGAGGCGGGTACCGCCATTTTTGGAGAAATAGACCATCGAAACGAGGCTCCAAGTCTCCGCCCGCTGGTCTTCACCGAGCAGGTCGAAAAGCTGTTTCAACGAATCAGTAGCAGGTTGCCCCCCCTGCACAATGAGGTCTGCTCCGGTGAGGGTTTTTGCCTCCCGGTTGATGTCTTTTTGAAGGTTTTCGCTGAAGGAGTTAATGGCCACCAGCGCCGCTATACCAATGACGATAGAGGAAATGAAAAGCAACAGGCGCCCCCGGTTGCGTCGGCTGTCACGCCAAGCCATTTTTAGGAGCCAGGAAAAGGATGTATTGGACAAGGTTGATGAAATTGAAAATTGAAAATTGAAAATTTGGGTGGGCAAAGGTACTGGCGAACGCTCGAATTTAACGGACATTCCCCCCAATGGCCTTGATTTGGTGACAAAACCCCTCCAAAGGAGACCTTTGGACAAATTTTTTACCCGGAGAGAACAACCCAACGGTAACTTTGTGTTTTAAAAAGGATGAAATTTTTGACGATGAAGTATTTTTTAAGGATAAAAACAGCGGTGCCAATGCTGTTTTTTGCTGGCGCAATGCTAGCGCAAAACGCACACAAGGACTTGCGCCAAGCCGACAAAGCATACCAAGACAAGAACTTTCCCGAAGCGGAAGTGGGCTACCGCAAGGCACTCGACAAGGACAACTCGACCAAGGGCAACTATAACCTCGGCAACACGACCTACCGTCAAGAGCATTTCGACGAGTCCATCAAGCACTACCAAGCCGCTGCCGAAGCCGCCAAAGACCGCCCCACCAAAGCCCGGGCCTACCACAACCTGGGCAATGCCCTCTATCAAAAAGGCCAGTTCAAGGAAAGCATCGAAGCGTACAAGAACGCCCTGCGCCAAAACCCCAACGACCTCGACACGAAGCGTAATCTCGCCAACGCCATGCGTCGCCTGCCGCCTCCACCACCTCAGCAACAGGACAAGTCACAAAGTGACAAGCAAAACCAACAGGGCGACGACGGGAAGGATAAAAAAGACCAGCAGCAGCCCAAGGACGGCGACCAAAACCAAGATGAGGACAAACAAGACCAGAACAAAAAGCCACAATCCGGTAAGCAAAAAGAACAGCCGCAAGACCTAAGCAAGCAGGAAGCAAAAGACCTCCTCGAAATCATGGACCAAGAGGAGCAGAAGGTGCAGCAGAAAATGAAAAAGGCGCAGGCGAAGAAGGGAAAGTCGGCGAAGGATTGGTGAGTTTCAGGTGGCAGCTCGACAGGTGGCAGGTGGCAGTCGGTGTCAGGTAAAGCGATGAAGTGAATAGATTTTCCATAAAATTATATAACCTGCCTTTCAGGGGGATATGGCTTTGTTAATTGCCACGGCGATTATTGTCCAAAATATTCCATCAACCACTACACCCAATAACGTCCCTGCAAATTTTGGGCTGTCAGATTTGTGTCCAACCACGATGCTATCAATATCATGTAATTCAATCATTTGGTTGGCTCTTCTTCCCGGCATTTTTAGCTTAATTAATGGTATTGGATCGTCATTTACCGCTACATATTTACCTTCAATTATTTTACCATCATTCCTGACTAAATCCACCCACGTTCCCACTTCCAATTCATTGATAGCTTCCAATTCTGGATGAATAACAGGACGTTCAGCATTTCGCTTTTTGGCCACTGATGAACCGATAGCAGTTCCTATTACAAAGCACCCATTTATTGAAAAAGATAAGAGCAAGACTCCAATAACGGCTAATACAAACCGCATATATTTCATGTCCGTTAATTTTGTGATTAGTCAATCAAATAGAATGTTGGCATCCCCTAATTATTTTGAAAATAGCTTTTTCACCCCATAAAAGACAAAGGTAGAAACGTCCATGTACGG
>JAHEAS010000275.1 GCA_024642645.1 Saprospirales bacterium
GTTTTATGACAAAAACGACTCCCGAAAAGACGGAGCGTTCACCATTTTTTATATGGGTATCAACATTGGTGCGTTTCTCTCACCACTGACCTGTGCCTATCTTGCGCAGACCATTCACTGGTCACTTGGTTTTTTTGCAGCAGGCATCGGTATGTTGCTCGGGATTCTTGTTTTCTGGAGGAACATGTCGAAGTATGAGGACAAAGGCAACCCGCCCAACCCTGCTTCGCTCAAGGATGTCATTTTCGCAGGGATGACCAAGCAGTCAATCATCATTTTGAGTGCTTTGCTTTCTATTCCGCTTTTTGCATTCCTCATTGATTATGAACGAATTACGGATATTCTGCTCATCGTGAGTGGCATTGCAGTGCTTGGCTACGTGCTCACCAATGCCTTGAAAGACAACAACCGAGAGGACGGACAACGGATGCTGGTGTTCCTAGCCTTGTTCTTTTTCCACATGATTTTTTGGACCTTGTTTGAGCAAGCAGGTGGCTCTTTGACCATCTTGGCGGATAGGTTTGTGAACAGGCATGGCATACCTGCTGGTCAGTTCCAGTCCTTGAATGCCCTGTTTATCATGCTTTTGGCACCGGTCTTTGCTTGGATTTGGATAAAGCTGTCCAAAGCTGGCAAAGAGCCCCGCACACCTATCAAGTTTTTCTACGGCCTAGTGCAGATAGCCTTGGGCTTTTGGGTCATGGTCATCGGCGCAAAAAGCGTGCTGGGTGGCGTGAATGCTGGAGCATTGATCCCGGTGATTTACCTCGTCATCATGTACTTGTTGCACACGACTGGTGAACTCAGTATTTCACCCGTTGGCCTTTCTGTCGTAACTAAACTGGCTCCGGCGAGGATGGTTGGCTTCGTGATGGGCGCATGGTTTCTTTCCATTGCATTTGCCCACAAAATAGCTGGTGAACTTGGCAAAGCCATTGCACAACCCACAGAAGGTGGCGATGCGGCCGCCGCACTTGGGTCATTTGTGGATGTTTACATGACTTGGGGTGTTTACATTACGCTTGCAGCCGCTGCATTGCTGTTGGTAATTTCACCTATTTTGAAAAAATGGATGCACGGGATCCAGTAATCAAAGAAAAGAGTATCTGAAACCAGCCTGCTTTTTGGTTGATTTTATGAACAAACTAAAAGCCCTCCACCCGTTGAACAGGTGGAGGGCTTTTTATTAATATTTTGAAATGGAAAATTTGCCAAACTCAAAAACCAACGACTTCCAACAGCTTCAAATCATGCATGGCGCATTGATGGTGGGTGCAATCTTGGTTAGTATTATGCTTGGTTTTATGATGTCGGGAGATGGAGCAGTTGCTGATTTCAAGGGCTTGACAAGCCGGATGCTCCAGATAGCTGCCATCGTGATGGTCGTTGAAATAGCATTGTCTTTCCTGCTTTGGCAAAACCGTCAATCCAGTATTCCAATCACCAATGACCAAGCTGAAAAATGGATGCACTACCGGAGTTCCTGTATCCTTCGGTGGGCCTGCCTCGAAGGCGGTATACTCATTTGTGTGGTACTATCTTTTTTAGAACAAAACCCTGCTGGGCTTTCCATTGCGGCGGTGGGCTTGGTGTTCCTTTTCCTCGCTCGGCCTTCTAAGGAATTCGTTGAGGAGCACTATGGCATAAAGGTTTGAAGCCAGTTTTCCATCGCTAGCGATACCAAAAAATTGCTGCTACAATTTCGTCAAAATGTGGTTCCACAACTTTTCAAAGGGAATCACCTCCAACTCGTTCAACTTGCCACGGTATGAAAACGGATGACTCACCAGGTTCTCATAGTATTTTTCTGTGTTGGCGACTTCATGAAGCCTAAAATTAGCCTTCAGCACCAGTTGCATCAACTTGATGAATTGCAGCATTCGGTAGTTTTCCATTTCACCAAAATACTTTCCGAGGCTTCTTAGGTTGTCTATCGCCTCGGCTGCTTCAGGAAGGGATTTCTTATCCAAGAGGAACAAAAATTGCCCCACCAGCAGGTGAACAGTGAGCACGCGCAGTTCTTTGGGCATGATGAGGTCGTCTTTCAAAAAACGCTGGAGGCGGAACGTTTTCCCCAACTGCTCCTTCAAACCCTCCATTTGCCCCAATTGTTTTTCAATGAAATAGTTGAGATAAGCCTCGTAGATGCGCCATTTTTCCCGGGTTTGTGAGTCCAGTTTTTTGAACTTGCTCTGAGACCTGGCTCGGATGAACACCGCCGCACCATGAATGAAGTTGTCGGTGTGCAATGCCGTCAGCAGGTAATATTCCATGAAGTTGAACCAGACTTCGCTTCCCTCCTCAAAAATCTGCAAGCTGCGTTCTGCGGTAATTTTGCCATTTTTAAAATCACGCAAATGGAGGTTGGCAGCCATTTTTTTAAGCTGAAAAGTGGCCAGTTTGTCTTCTTGAAGGTAGTTGGGGTTTTGGTCAATATACTGCTCTGCCTGTGCGCAAATCAACAGCATGTTCTCGTAGTCAGAAAGTAGTTCGTATTGGTAGGTCCAGACCAGGAACATGTTGTAAAAAACTACTGGAGAGTCGTGTATTTCAGATAAACTCACCAAGGCATCACAATAACCCTGTAATGTTTCCCGTATGTCCTCCAACTCTTCGGCAGGCTTGCCATAGGCCATCAGCACCCGTTGGTGCAGCTCTTCCGAACGAATCTCTGCGAGAAAAATTTCCGTGAACTCCTTGATATATCCGTCGTATTCCACGAAGGATTTTTCATCGCCAGCGGCTGCTGCGGACTGCCTTAGTATCCGGCTACAGTTGAGGATGATGTCTGAAAATTTGAAACGCAGCCCGACCAGCAATACTTGCCGTGCCAATTCCTCGGCAGTGGTCGATGCGCCGTTGGACATCAGTATTTTCACCAAGGTCCAGTCACGGTGGCAGGAAAAATGTGCTCGGTCGTAGCCTGTCACATTTGGCTGAGCTTGGTCAATGAAGAACAAGGTGTTCATCAGCCTTTTGCGGAAACGGGACTTTAGCTGGCGGTACTTGTCGTGGGTAGGGCTGCAGTTATATAGCAAGGAGGCGGCATCCCGGTCATTCTTGAATCGGTCCGCCATCAGCGCCTCGTAAAATTCCGTGAACTTGCTGCTCTTGTTATCAATGGCAGCGCTGTCAAAAATTTCAATTTTCCGTATCTTCTTCTTCGAAATTATCTTGGATACTTCAATTAGGTTCTTCATTTACCTGTTAAATTATGGGTTTAGATAGCTAAGTAATGCCGTGCCTTCAATCTGATTTTCTTGATTAGGAGAGAAACCATCATTTCCAAAAACTGTTCCGCTTCTCGTTTTGTCATGTCACAGCTTTTCTTTCTAAAACCCAATAAAAAAAGGGATTCACCGATGAAAGCCACCGATGAGCCCCTTTTTTTAGCATAAAAATACCTCACACTCTCTCACTCTTTTACAATCACAACCCGTTCCGGCTTGCTCCATGTCACCGCATCGTTCGAGTAGTAGAGCCAAGCCGCCGAGGCTGGTGCCTCATACTCTCCCGGTACATCCGCTTTCAGGTCTAGGTTCAAGTTTTTTACTTCGCCTGCCTCCATGCCCCGGAAGTAGAAAACCACATAGCTGTCCTTTATTTCATAAAAATCGAACAGCTTCCGCTCCGACATCTCCTTCAACTGCCAAGGCTGTATGCTCAGTCCTGCTGGAATGCCCACGATGGCAATCGGGTTTGGCACTGCTTCGGTACTTTTGTTGGTCAATGTCGTGCTTAACCGTGCCGTTCCGCCCAAACTCAAAACTCGAAACTCGTCACTCAAAACTGTTTTAAGCGCCAGTTTGCAATCGGGATGGCTGTACGGTAGCGTCGTGGAATATTTTACCGAAAGGTCGTAGGGTAGTGCATCGCCATTGGCAAATTTCACCTTCACTTCATTTTTTCCTTCGGTAAAATATTGCTCCAAACCGTTAAAAGTCAGTGCACTGTGTTCGTCAGCAGTAAACTGCTGACTGCCTGCGGATTTGCTATTCACGAAGAGCTGCACCTCGCCGCCCATGCTCTTTTTTAGGTTTCTTGCATTCGCAACAAGCGCTTTTAGGGCTAGCACCGTCCCCTGCGTAGAGCCGAAGCCGTACTGCGTTTTTGCGCCAGCAAGATAGGTGACTGCCCTGTTCACGACTGCCATTTCAGCGCCAGAAGCGCCGCCTTCCGCTGCATCGGCATTGGCCAAAAATGCAAGCGTGGCGAGGGCGGTCGTTTCCACGGTCAAGTTCTTTCCGGTGCTGTGGGTCATGCTCATCGTTTTACCAGTCCAGCTTCCATCCACCGCTTGGTTTTTTGATAAAATGGCCAGCATCTCCTCCGCCCGGCGGTCGTTCAAATTCAACAGCGACTTGGCGGCCAGCGACACGATGTACGGGTCTTGCGTCTCACGGGCATCGGCCAGGGTTTTGGCCATTTCTGTGGCCACGTTTTGCCCGTAGCCAGCCTCGGTCATTGCCCAAGTGATGTAGGCATTGCTGACCGGGTTCGGCTGCTGCCAACTGTGAGAAGCTTGCTTGCTGGCCAGCCAGCCGCCCTTGCCGTCCCGCCGGGTGAGCAGCCATTTGGCCGTACGGTCAATCAAATCCTGCTCCACTGGGTACACCGATTTCATGTCTAGGAACTCCATCAGGCCGTAGGCAGTGAGTGCCTCGTGGGCAGGTGGCGAGGCGAACCAGTCGAAGCCGCCACCGGGTATTTCGAAAGTCAAAAGGCGCTTGTAGCCGAAGTCGAGGAAGGTGTTTGCCTGCTTTTCCAGTTCGGGGTTGGCATTGCCAGTTGTTTTCAAAAGATTGATTACTAAAATGTTTGGGTAGTTCGAACTGCTCGTTTGCTCGAAACATCCACCCGGCTGCCGCAACATCCGCTCCATGCCGGTAGTCAAGTCACTTAGCACGCTGGGGTGGACGGTGAACGTTGCCGAAAGACTGCCTTCCACGACGTCCTTCACAGTAACGTTGAAGGTTTTTTCCCGCTCGTTCCCCCCAAAAACAAGGTCAACGGGGAAGCCACGGGGCTGCACTTTCAGCGCCTGCGTGAAGGCGTCTGACTGGTTTTCAGCCTCAAATTTTACTTGCATTTCACCGCTTTTTGCGCCCAGCGCAATTTCGTACTCGGGGTAAATGGTCGTGCTTTCGCCAGGCTTTAGCGTCAGGGTTTCGGACTGGTTTTTTAACGAAGAAAAACCAATGGGCATCTCGATGGAGAGTTTGCCCGTCAGGGTTTTGTCCGTGTTGTTCGTCAGTGCCAGCGGGAAGGCCAAGCGGTCGCCTGTGAGCAGGTTCACGGGCGCTTTCACGTCCATGCTGAATGGCATCTGCGTAAAAAACCGGTGTTCGCTGCGCCCGATTTCACCGCCTGTTGAAATACCTTCCACTGTCGCCCGGAAGGTGCTGATGGCGTCTGTGTTGTAGAATTCGACGGTGGCTTTGCCGTTCCTGCCAACTTCGAGTTTTGGGGCGAAGAAGACGGTTTTGCGGAAATCATCTCGGATTTCGGATTTCGGATTTCGGATTTCGGATTGGTCGTCGTACTTGGG
>JAHEAS010000276.1 GCA_024642645.1 Saprospirales bacterium
CGAAAATTGGCCAATATCGTTCATTTGACCTTTGGCGGCATCGGGACTGACCTGCCGCTCCCTACACAACTCATTGAAAATCAATGGTATTGTTTCGTTTTTACCCGGACTGGAGGCGAGGGACGAATTTACTTGGATGGCTTACCGGCCGGAAGCCCTGTACCAATCAGTGCAGCGCCATTGTTGATGGACGGTTTGGTTTTGGGTCAGGACCAGGACTGCTTGCTGGGCTGTTTTGCTGCCAATCAATCGCTCAACGGGCAATTGGACAATCTTCGGGTTTTTAATCGAGCGCTGGCGCAAATTGAGGTGGCTTCATTTTGCCAAACTTCCACTGAAAATATTACGGTTTGCGAAGGTAATGAACACAAAGGTTACGGTGAAACAGGAACTTTTACTGATTTTTTCAGCACACCGACCGCTTGCGACAGCATGAGGGTTTTGAACTTGTTGGTGAATCCGGCACAGGACACCAGTTTTGAAAAACACATTTGCCGAGGTGAGTCATTTCAGGGAATGAGCGAAAGTGGATTTTACAAAATCGTCTTACAAAACCAAGGTGGTTGCGACAGTGTGCTGAATTTCAGCTTGGTCGTTTCCAATGGGATTTATGCCCCGAATTCCTTCTCCCCGAACGGCGATGGCTTCAATGATTTGTACCTTGTTTTCGGGGGAAGCACCAAGGATTTGATACTGGAATTTCGAATTTTCGACCGCTGGGGAGAGTTGGTTTTTGAATCAAAAAACATAGTACCGAGCGACCTTGAAACTGGCTGGGATGGGACCTTCAAAGAAAAAGATGCCCAATCCGGCGTTTACGCATGGACGGCATTGGTCAACTTCGGCTGTGGGGAAACCAATTTGCTTCACGGGAATTTCACCCTCGTGCGGTGATTGCAACGCTCCCGACAGCATTGCCGCAAGCCGTTTGTAGTTGTTCCAAAAAAAGTACCTTTGCAGCCTAAAAAATTAGTCCTCGATGAATAGACCTTTGTTTTTCGCCCTGCTCTTTAGCTCGGTTTTCGTTTTTTCTTGCTCCAATGATTTTGATGTGAACGCCAAGTGGAGGGACATTCCGGTGGTGTACGGCCTGCTCGACATCAGTGACACGGCGCATTATATCCGGGTGGAAAGAGCCTTCCTCGACCCAAGTGCAGATGCCACGGTACTAGCCAAAATCCCTGATTCCATCTTTTATGAAAATGCTATCGTGAAGTTGGAGCGACTGAGCAACGGTGATGTTTTTACGATGCAAAAAGTGGATGGCAACAAATGGGGCTACCCACGTGACAGTGGTGTTTTCGCAAATGACCCCAACTGGCTGTACCGCATTGACTCCGCTGTACTGCTCCTCAAAGCAGGCGAGAAAATCCGTCTGCGCATTGACCGGGACAATGGGCTACCAGAAGTAACGAGCCAAGCCGTCATCCTTTCTCCCATTAAATTAAATAACCCCCAGCAAAACTCCAATGGCTTTTCATTCCTCAGCAATGCCATTAGCAAAACAAATATGGCTTGGTCTGCAGCCGACTCTGCTTATATTTTCGATGCTACCTTGTATATCCGATACGCTGAATATCCGAAAACCAGTCCTATCGATATCGTTTACAAAACAATCAAATGGCCGTGGGCTCGTGGATTGCGTCGGGAAAGCAACAGCAACGCTTTTGAAGCAGAAAAATTTGGCTTTGAGTTTTATGAGCTCATGAAAAACAATATCGAAGTGAACGACGATATGAAGCGGATATTTCTGGGCATTGATGTAGAGATAATAGCTGGCGGCCTCGCACTTCAAAACTACGTTAACGTCAGTTTGGCCAACACTGGCATCACATCCTCTGGCGAAATCCCTACCTACTCAAACCTTAGTGAAGGGCAAGGCTTATTCGATTCCGCCAATAAATTTATACGGACCGGCATAGGCATAAACGACAAAACTCGTGACTCCCTTAAAATGGGCTACTTGACCAAAAATTTGAACTTTTAAGAATGGTATTTTAGCAAATTGGCTTGTTGGGCAACGCCAAGGTTGACACCTATTTTTCAAATTACAAATATCCAACAGCCCATCTTCCCAACAAACCGAAACGCCAAGAAGCCACACACCAACTAAAAACAAAACATGAAAAAACAAACCTATCTTTTCGTGCTGCTAATTTGCAGCCTCCTCACAACTAGTAAGGCACAGGAGACTGTCAACGATTCCATCATTTCCATCATCAAAAAACATGGCCTTGACCAGAGCCAAGTCATGAAGACCGCTCAAATGATTACGGACGTTTACGGCCCAAGGCTCACCGGCTCGCCGATGCTCGACAAGGCGACTGACTGGGCACAAAAACAACTAAAAGATTGGGGCTACCAGAACGTCCACCTCGACGAGTGGGGGCCATTTGGCCGTGGCTGGGAGCTGAAGCATTTTGAAATGCATTGCGAAGCACCGAGCTATTGGCCCATCATCGCTTATCCAAAAGCGTGGTCACCCTCCACAAAGGGTCAGGTGAAAGGAGAAGTTATCTACCTCAATGCCAGCACCGTGGAAGATTTGGAAAAATACAAGGGCAAATTGAAAGGCAAATTCGTGATGATTGATACCCTCCGGGAAATCAAAGAATGGGAAGACCCACTGGCCAAGCGCCTCACCCCTGAGGAATTGCTGGATATGGCCAACTCCCCCGCCCCGCAGCCCAGGGCCAGGCGTGGTGGCGGCAACCGTAATTTCCAGAGCGGACGGGAATTTGTGACTGCACTGCGTGAAATGCTCTACAGTGAAAAACCACTAGCCACCATTGACCGCAGTTTCAAGGGCGACTTGGGAACCGTATTCGTGGCACAAGCAAGCGCCAAAGAGGGCCAATCCCGTGACGAGGGCGCTGAGGTCCTGCCACAGGTGACCATGTCCGTTGAACATTACAACCGTATTTTTAGGATGCTGGCGCAAGGATTACCCGTAACGCTGAGCGTCGAAATACAGGCGGAATACAGCAACAAGGACGGCATGGAGCACAACATCATTGCCGAAATACCAGGCACCGACCTGAAGGACGAAATCGTTATGTTCGGCGCCCACTTTGACTCGTGGCACACGGGGACTGGCGCCACCGACAATGGCGCAGGTAGTGCTGTCATGCTCGAAACAGCTCGCATCCTCATGGAAACCATCAAAGAATCGGGCATCAAGCCCCGCCGTACCCTTCGCATTGCACTTTGGACAGGTGAGGAGGAAGGACTTCTTGGTTCTAGGTCTTACGCCAAAAAAGAAGTTGGGTACAACGACGACAACGGCAATTTGGTGAAAGGCAAGGACTACGAGAAAATATCCGCCTACTACAATCTTGACAACGGAACGGGCAAAATCCGTGGTGTTTATTTACAGGGCAACGATGCGGTTTCGTCCATTTTCCGAGCTTGGCTCGACCCCTTCAAGGACTTGGGAGCTACCACTCTCACCCTCCAAAATACAGGCGGTACCGACCACCTCTCGTTCGATGGTGTGGGAGTGCCGGGATTTCAATTCATCCAAGATAACATGTCTTACTGGAGCCGGACCCACCACTCGAACATGGACAACTACGACCACCTCGTGGCCGACGACTTAAAACAAGCAGCTACCATCATTGCCTCGTTCGTTTGGCACACGTCGCAAAGGGATGAGCAGCTACCTCGTAAGCCTATGAAAACGGATTCGGCGAAGAATTAATGGGCAACCATTTTGATTGAAACGATGAAGGAAGACCATAGCGGTCTTCCTTTGTTGTTTAGGGATATTAAAGTTGATAAGAACATGACAGTTGAAAAAAACGCACCACTAAAGGTGCTCTTCATCGTCAACCGCCTGTACGAGTGGTCCCAGAATTTTATCACCCGTGAGTTGACGGAGCTGAACGAGCTGGGCGTGGACATGGCCATCGCTGCAAGGGACATGGCCGAGCGGGAGGACCTGTCGGAGCGGGAGGCGAAGTTGCGGAGCAAATACATGCCCATCCGTGAAAACCCGTTTGCACCCAGTTATTTGTGGCGCCATTTACTGCTGGCGGTAACTCGACCTGCCGTTTATTTCAAAACTTGGGCAACCCTTTTTTCCCTAAAACACAAGCCCAGCAAGTTTTTCAGGGGTGTGATTTGCCTTTTCCGGGCAGCAGGCTTGGTGAAATTTGTGGAGCAAAACCAATTCAACCTGATACACGCCCACTTCCTCACCGCCGCTGGCGAAACGGCGCTTTATCTCTCCAAACTCACGGGCATCCCGTTCGGTGCAACTGCCTATGCCATGGACATTTACGTGGACAACAGCGGCTTGGTCGGTAAGCTTCGCAACGCAACCTATGTGAACGGCACGACCAAATTCAATGAAAATTTCATGGCCAAGCTGGTGCCGGAACGGGCAGAACGAATGGTGACCCGCTACTACGGCATCCCGACCTCAGAAAAGATGCCTTCTCCCCTCCCTCACGACCAGTTTACCTTTATTGCGGTGGGTAGGTTGGTGGAAAAAAAGGGTTTCAAATACTTGGTGGAGGCTTGTGCCGAATTGAAAAGTCGGGGTTTTGATTTTGCTTGCAAAATCATTGGAAAAGGCCCACTTGAAGCGGAGTTGAAGAACCAAATTGCAGCGCTTGGATTGGAAAACGAGGTGACTTTCCCAGGCTATATTGCCCCAAATGAAATGTCGAATATGTACCGCAGTGGTGATATTCTGGTCGCCCCCTGCGTCGTTGCCGCCAATGGCGATGTGGACGGCCTGCCAAACGTTTGCCTCGAAGCCATGGACTGCGGACTGCCCATCATCAGTACTACTATCAGTGGTATCCCAGAAGGGGTGGAGGATGGCGTAAACGGGTGGCTCATTCCCCCAAATGACACCGCTGCATTGGCTGAAGCTATGCGCAAAGCACTAACTACAAACAACACAATTGCAATGCGGGAAGCGTCGCACCGAATTGCCAGCGAAAAATTCAACGTGAGAAAGAATGCGGTGCTCATCAAGAATTTGCTGGAACAGCACTACCAGAAATGATTTTTTGAGTGAAAAACCCCTTTTGAAAATTATAAAAAAGGAAAGTCCGAGGCAGGTTGCCCAACAACCAAAATTTCCTATTTTTGCACCCGCTTTATGATTGCGGATTGCAAGATTACGGAATGCGGATTCTGGTCCCAATCCGAAATCCGAAATCCGAAATCCGAAATCGAATCCGGGTCGTTAGCTCAGTTGGTTTAGAGCGCTGCTTTGACAGAGCAGAGGTCACTGGTTCGAATCCAGTACGACCCACCTTCAATTGCGGATTGCAGGAATGCGGATTTCGGATTAAGTCCGGATTCCAAAATCCCAAATCCGAAATCGAGAACGGGGTGTAGCGCAGCCCGGTAGCGTACACGCCTGGGGGGCGTGTGGTCGCAGGTTCAAATCCTGTCACCCCGACACTGATTATCAAGGAGTTATGCAAATTTTGTGTAGCTCCTTTTTTTGTGGTGTATGAATATTAAGGTATTGAAAAGCCTCACTGGTAAACTGCCGCTACTTGAAATCCTGTATGTAAAGA
>JAHEAS010000277.1 GCA_024642645.1 Saprospirales bacterium
GCAACAAGCCGGAGCTTCGCAAAGCCCTCTGGGACAATGTGAACTACCTGCAATCCGAATTGAAAAACGCTGGTTTTGAAATCGGTGAGACAAACTCTTGCGTGACGCCCGTTTACATTCAGGGCGATGAAACGGAGGCGATGGTAATGGTAAGGGACTTGCGGGAAAATTTCGGCGTGTTCTGTTCCATCGTGGTCTATCCCGTCATTCCTAAGGGTATGATCATCCTGCGCCTGATACCTACCGCCGTACATACAAAAGAAGATATAGATATCACGATTGCCGCCTTCAAGGAGATAAAGAAAAAGCTGAACAGCCAAGCCTACACCGAGGCTGCTAAGGTGCTGTTGGCTGGCGCAATTGGTTGATTTTGGGTATTGAGATATTGAGTTATTGGGATATTTTTGGGTAAATGCACCTTGTCATATCTCAATCACTCAATATCCCAATTTCAAAATTTACTCCTCCTCATCGCTCACCACTTCCTCCATCGTCATGTACCCACGCTCGTGGAGGAAATTAAACCACCGCACAATTTTTTTGATGTCGCTGACATGCACCCGGTCACGGTCGTGGTTGGGCAATACGGCCGTGAAATAAGCACGGAGTTCGTCCGTCTTGGCATCTAATTTTACCACCGGTGTATCGGCCAGCTTGTCGTACATGCTTTGGAACACCTCACGGATTTCCACCGAATCGTCTTCGCCGTCAATGAAGACGGAGATGGTTTCGAGTGGCGAAAACTGGTGCTTGCGGACGGGGGCAAAACGGATTTTGCCAGAGTCCATGTCTTCTATCACCATGCCATTGTTGCGGTTGGTCACCATTTTCTGGACGCCGGGAAAGCCCGTCACTACTACTAAATCTTTGAGTCTCATGCTATTAAGGATTGAAGGATTGAAGGTAAGATGGATGGAAGGCTGTGGCATGGAAACCATTCAATCCTTCAGTCCTTCCTTCTTGCAATCCTTTAAAAAGGGTCGCAAAGGTAACAAAAACAGTATACTGTAAAATGCAGAGTCAATCGCAGGCGCATCTTTTTTGCTGTCGCAAAATTTTGCCGACCGTACCAAGAAAAAAAGCACAAATAACAAATATGTATCGATTGTTTACCCGATGAACCTCGCAACCTTGCCCCTTTCATGGAATTGGTGCAATTTTGCCCCCAGCATTTAAGCCCCAAAGGGGTAAACAATCCAATAATTTCAATAAAAACCCATGCGCAAGCTTTTCATCGCAACCATTTTCGTCAGTTCCTTTTTTTCGGCCTGCGGCCAAAATGCCGACACGACACCCAAAGCGGACGCTACTGCACCCATCGTCATCCAGCCAAGACAGAGCAACTATTACGTGGACACCGCCCGCCCGTCCAACCAGATTCAATCCACTTTTCCCTACGATATTTCGCTGCGCAATGCACAGGGCGACACCCTCAATTCCGCCAAGGTTTTTGAGAAAAACGGCAAGCCCACCGTGCTCATGTTCTGGCTCACTACTTGCGGCCCTTGCCGCATGGAGCTGAACGCCATCAAGGGCAAATACGAGAGCTGGAAACAGGAGGCCGATTTCAACCTCTACGCCATCAGCACCGATTTCCCGAAGAACTACCCACAGTTCATCAGCCGAGTGGAGGAGGGCAAATGGGGCTTCCCCGCCTATCACGACCTCAACCGAGAGTTCCACCTAGTCATGCCAGGCGAACTGAACGGCCTGCCGCAGGTCTTCGTTTTGGATAAAAACGGGAACATCGCCTACCATACCCGGAAATATGTGCCGGGGGATGAGGACAAATTGTTTGAGGAGGTGAGGAAGTTGAGGTAAGGGCTATCCATTCTAAGGTTTTTATTGACGAATATTGATACACGAATTACGATTGGAGATGTACACAGCCAAAAAAATCGAACATGGCTCCCATCAAAAATCAGCAATCATGTAATCAACATTCGTCAATAAATTTCCACTACAAAAATTATTGGATTGGTTCCTTCAAGTCCACCACCAACGCCCCATCCTCACCCACATCAAAATACCTGACACCCAGCGAATCGCACTCCGTCTTCCAGTCATCCACCCGCCAGCGCTTATTGCTGGCATCGAAGACAAGTAACTGGAAATCAAAGATTTGCAGCAATTCCTCCAGCTTTATTTTAGGCGTGTTGCGCAGCAACAAAAAATCCAATTTTACCTTTTCTTCGCCACCGTAGGCCACTGGGCCGCTCACCACGAGCAGGCGTTTTTCATAAAATTGCGCAAGCCCGTTTTCATAGAAAAAATGGTCACTGGTGGCGGTGGCGGTCGAGTCACCGAGGTGCAGCGTTTCCACCGAGTTGATGCCATTTGCGAAGCGGTTACCCTCTGCAGCGTATTTGAGCGGCTTGGCTTCCAGCGCCGAGTCAATGAGCGACCAGGTTTTTTCACCATCAAAAACATCAATGGCCGTGTGCTTGTACACGCTGTAAATGGTGAGTTGGCGGTTTTTGTGGTGCTGAAATTCGGAGAAAGCGAAGCTCACCCCCACCACCAGCAATAGGGCCAGAGACGCCAGCAGCCATCGGACTTTACGGGAGCTAATAGCTGCCATCAGGCTGCCCAAACTGAGATAGAGCAGCAGCGCCGAAATCCCGCCCATCCAAATCCCGCTCACCAGGGCAGCAGGCAGGTGTCGAATAAACAGCACGCTCTCGTTGCCGAATTTGAGCAGCGCCCACAGCAGCCAGCCCACGGCGTTTGCCCCCATTGCCCAAAACTGGTCGAGCACGAGCAGCAGCAGGCCCAAGCCCATTTCAAAGCCCGCCAACGGCACCAGAACAAGGCTTGACAGCCAAAAATAAGTCGGAAACTGATGGAAATACAGCAGCGTGAACGGCAGCGTCATCAGTTGCGCAGCGAGCGAAACGGAGGTGAGTTCCCAGAGGTAGTTTCCGGGTTTGTTCTCGATGACCCACAGTCCGGCAATCCTCGGCTGAAAGTAAACGATGCCCAAAATGGCAAGGTACGAGAGCTGGAAACTAACACTCAACAGCCAATGCGGGTCATAGAGCAGGAGGCAAAAAGCACTGGCAGTCAGCGTGTTGTAGAAATTTTTGTTACGGCCCAGCGCATCGGCCAGTATCACGAAACTGAACATGGTGGTGGAGCGCAGCACTGAAGGCGAAGCGCCAGTCACGAGTGCAAACGACCAAATTACAGCCAGCAGGATGCCAGCTTTTGCCCAGCGCCAGTAACGGTGTCGGGTTTTCACCTGCTTCAAAAAAAAGTTGAGGATGAGGAACAGGATGCCGACGTGCATGCCCGACACGGCGAGGATGTGGATGGCCCCGGTCTGTGAGTAGGCGGTTAGCACTTCCTCAGGTACCTCGCTGCGGTAGCCGAAAATGAGCGCAGCGCCCACGGCAAATTCATTCTCGGTTTTCAGGTGCTTTCGCAAGGTTTCCGTGAAGCATTTTTGAAACAAAATGGCTGTGCCGTATGCCGAAAAACGGCTACTCTTTTTCACCAACCCCCAGCTTCCGTTTTTCACAAAAGCCTGATAATGAATATTTTGAAAATGCAAATAGCGCCCATAATCGAAGGCATGAGGATTGGCGGGCGGCTCGATGGGCGTGGCTTTGCCCTGCAAAACAAGCTGGTCGCCGAAGGCGAGCAGTTCCGAGGCACTGTCCCGCTCAAGGTAGAGCAGCAGGTTGCCAGAAGTGGGTGCGAGACTATCGGCATTGGGGCCCCTGCCGTCGATTTCCAGCTTGATTTTTACCCATTTTTCTTTGAGGGTAGGCGCATCGGCCACCTCACCGATCAGCATTGCACCTGCTTCCGACAGGCTTGTTTTACTGAAATGAGAATCGTGATTCAACTCGTCATGCTGCAACGTGATGCCGTAGCCTAAAACGAGCAGGGAGACCGTGAGCAGCAGGCCGGGCATCCAGCGGTACCGGTACAGCCCTCGCAACTTTTGCGACAGCATTTGGAGTGCCACCAACGCCAAAAAGGCGACGGGCAAGCCGGGGATTTGCTGGTTGAATTGAATGGCCAAAAGGATGCCTACCGCAAATGGCAAGAGTAGGCGCACGAAGGGGATTTCACGCCAGTTGAGCATGGCTCAGGGTTGTTTAGTATGTAAAAACGGGTAAGCGAAAGGGAAGGTAAAACGGGTTTTTCACCCGTGAAAATATTTTGTTTTTGTATAAAAAACAAAAATAAGGTGAGCGGGTAAGCTTCGGGTTTTGAGTTCGACTGTACTCGAAACTCAAAACCCGAAACTCAAAACTTTCTCAGTTCAGCAGTTTCTTCACCAACATCGAAACCAGCTTGCCATCAGCACGGCCAGCTAGTTCCTTGGTGGCGGCACCCATGACCTTGCCCATGTCCTGCGGGCCGGTGGCGCCTACGCTAGCCACGATGTTTTTCAAAAGCGCCCCCAACTCGGCCTCGCCAAGCTGCTTGGGCAGGTATTTTTCGATGACGGCGATTTCTTCCCGCTCCACGGCGGCGAGGTCTTCCCGGCCTTGCTGCTCGTAAATTTCGAGGGAATCCTTGCGGGTTTTCACGAGTTTTTGGAGAAGCTTGATTTCCAAATCGCCCTCCACGGACTTACCACTGCCGTCGGTTTTTGCCAACAAGATGGCAGCTTTGATGGCCCGGATGCCCCGCTTGGCGGCTTCGTCCTTGTTGCGCATGGCCTCTTTGAGGTCTTCCATGATGCGTTCTTCCAGCGTCATAATATTTGGATTGAAAAGTAAAAAGGTAAAAGTAAAAAGTAAAACGAGTGGAAGCCCATCAATTTAGTTTCCAATTTTTCGATTTGCTTTGACCTTTCTACCAAAGTTTTTTGGTGAAAAATGCGGTTGCCGCCGCATAGCGTGTAAATTCGCCTTGCTAACGCCACAAACTTATTGAAAGTTTCCGAGGCCAGCACAGGGACACAGCTTTTGCGAAGCAAAACAAACTCCTAATCCCAAACCGAGCCCTACTTTTTACTTTCTCCTTTTTACTTTTTACTTCTAAAAATGAAATTCCCGAAGCCCATCCCCGTCCTCGAAATCGCCCATAAAACTAGGGCGACCATCATTGGCGACGAGACGCTGCTGGCCACCGGCATAAACGAAATTCACAAGGTCGAACCAGGCGACATCACCTTCGTGGACAACCGAAAGTACTTCCGGAAGTCGCTGGAATCGGCAGCAACTATCATTTTCTTGAACGAAAAAACGGACTGCCCGCAGGGCAAGGCGCTGCTGCTCTGCGATAACCCGTTCGAGGCTTACGATTCGCTGGTGCGGGAGCATCGGCCTTTCCTGCCACTGAGCGCAAGCATCAGCGAGAGCGCCAATATCCACCCATCGAGCGTGGTGGAGCCTGGAGCTGTCATTGGGAACCAGGTGGTCATCGGGCGCAACTGCTACATCCAGGCCAACGCCTACATCGGCGACTTTACCCACATCGGAAACCACGTAACAGTGCAGGCCGGGGCCATCATCGGCACAGATGCTTTTTATTTTCAAAAAAACGCAGAAGGCTTCAAAAAATGGCGCTCCGG
>JAHEAS010000278.1 GCA_024642645.1 Saprospirales bacterium
CAGCCGCTGCCATAAATTTGGCGGTGCGCCTCGGCTTTTTCTGGTAGCGGCTGGCCGACGTTGATGCAGCCGAACAGCAGGTCGAGCAGGGCTGGCACGTCCTGCCGTTGGTTGAAAAATGGCGAGGTGGCCACTTTGCGAAGCTCCCGCTGCTCCGTGCGGGAGAGGGTGCGGAGCAGGGCGATGAGGCGGGAATCTTGCATGAGGTATGGAGGTATGAAGGGGCTGGTGTCACGGTTGTCGCCTCCTTTGTCATCGCCGCAGGCGACCTGTCCACGCAATACGAGACGGTGCGTGCGGCGAGGACGGATTGCTTCGCAATGACAAAAGCGACGGCAACCGTGACTTACAAGCTAGCCACAAACTTGGCAATATATTTTTTGCAAAAACCATTCTTCAATTTTATTTTGTTAGACAAAGTAAACTATAAAATGTCTTGAATAGCTCAATAAGCCTCAATGTTTGATAAAAAACCATTTTACAAACGCCTTTTTTTGTACTTGGATGCCCACCTCGCCGTTCGCATTTTTGTAGCATGAAGTTATATTCACCACAAAACCCGCTTCCCATGATGAGATTATCCAGTTATATTACTGCAAAAAACAATTATTTTTCAATATTATTGATTGCATTCTTGATACCAATCTCTGCAAAGACAGAAGTGGGTCTCAATGTATTGACTACGCAGAACGGCAATCACATCACAGCTGATTTCCTTGTTCATAATTTCCAAAACATCGCAATCTTGCAATTTGACGTCAATTGGGATGCAAACAATCTCCGATTCGATAGTCTCACTGATTTTACGCCTTTTGACCATTCCCTGGTCAGTATTTTAACCGATTTAACATGGGAGGGGGCGCTGTCTTACAGTTGGGCTGCTGTGCCTGCCGGAGGGATTGACATGACCGAATGTGATAGAATATTATCACTACACTTTACATTGTTAGGAAATTCTGTCTCACCAATTCTGATAGGAAATGATGCAATTACTGGTATTTGGGACCCCTCCATACCGCCCAATGGATCAGCAGCAATTCCAATTGAACCTCTAATGCCCAACCTTGGGTGCGCTATTGTAGGGCAGGTAATTGGTAAAATATTTATTGACTCCAATAATAATTGCCAGTTTGATAGTGAACTGGGTCTGGAAGGATGGAAGGTATCTTTAGAAAAAGACAACTTATATTTTTTTGCTGCTACAGATGAGAATGGCAGTTTCACTTTTTATGGTTCTCCTGGAATCTACGACGTCTCCCTCGTTTTACCCCAAAACAACCTGTGGACGACTTGCCAGCCACAGCAAACAGTCACAGTAGTCGAAGGAGAACAAACCACCGCCGACTTCCCTGCCCAAGCCCTCACCGATTGCCCCCAACTCACCGTTGACATCGCCGCCCCATTCCTCCGCCGCTGCTTCGAGTCCACCTACCACGTCCGCTACTGCAACCCAGGCACCATCACCGCTGAGGATGCCTACGTGGAGGTGACGCTCGACCCCTTCCTGAGCGCCGTTAGCAGTAGCATCCCGTGGACGACGGTGAACGGCCAGACCTACACCTTCCCCATCGGCGATGTGGCGGTGGGCCAGTGCGGCGACTTCTCGCTGACGGTGCTGGTGAGCTGTGACGCCGTGCTCGGCCAGACGCACTGCACCGAAGCGCATATTTTCCCCGATGAAATCTGCCAACCCGTGAACCCGCTTTGGGACGGCTCCATCCTCAACGTGACTGGCTTCTGCGATGGTGATTCCGTGCGTTTCACCATCACCAATATCGGCGACGACATGGACTCGCCCGTCCCGTTCATCGTCATCGAAGACGACATGGTGAACTTCTCCGGCAGCCCCATCCAACTCAATGCGGGCGGCAGTTTTGAGGTGGCCGTGCCGGCCAATGGTGCTACTTGGCGGGTGGAAGTGGAGAACCAACCAACAAATCCCTTCAATGGCCCGACGGCGGCCAGTTTGGAAGGATGCGGGGTGAACGGCAACGGCACGTTCAGCCTCGGCTTCGTGACGCAGTTCCCGCAGGGCGACCCCAGCCCGTTCACCGATGTGGACTGCCAGCCGAACGTGGCAAGCTACGACCCCAACGACAAGACAGGCTATCCCAACGGCTATTGTGCAGCCCATTACATCGAATCGAATACGGACATCACGTACCGAATCCGCTTCCAAAACACGGGCACGGATACTGCCTTCACCGTCGTGGTGCGGGACACGTTCCCGCTTTCCCTCGACCCCGCCACGGTGCAGCCCGGCGCTGCCAGCCATCCCTACGATTTTGAGTTGATGGGCAATGGGGTGGTGCAGTTCTCCTTCCCGAATATCATGCTGCCGGATAGCAATGTGAACGAAATGGCGTCGCATGGTTTCGTGGATTTTACTGCTTCGCAAATGGCGGGGAATAGCAACGGTACGGTTATCCCAAATCAGGCAGCCATATATTTTGATTTTAATTCGCCTGTTTTTACCAATACCTATACGCATACGGTGGCGAATGATTTCGTGCAGTCGGCTGGCACGGACGGCGACCTCAGTGTTTCGGGCTATGTGCGCACTTGGTATGGCGCTCCCGTGGAAGGCGTGGAGGTGACGCTGGTGCCGACCTGCCCTGTTTATACGGATGCGAACGGGTATTATGAGTTTTTGGAACTGGATACGGCGGATTATACGCTGATTGCGAAGAAGCCGAATTTGGATAAGCAGGAGGGAGTGACGGTGCTGGATTTTCTGATATTGCCAAAATTGGTTCTCTTCCTGACCTTCGACATAATAGATTTCCCCTACCAATATTTGGCGACGGGTTTGAATAGCACGGGGATAGGGCTTGGGGGCGTTACCACGTTTGATTTGGTTAATTTCCATAAGCTTGTATTGGGAATGGAAACGCCGTCAACAGCCAATTCCTGGCGATTTGTTGACGCAAATTATGCTTTCCCGAATACCACTCCTCCGTTTAACGAAGTGCCCCCATCAACAGTAAGCATGAACCAGTTGACGGAAGACGCAGAGAACCTGAATATGGTGGCTATCAAGCCCGGTGATATACTTCATGAAAGCCTGTTGGATTCCTCTATCGTTAAACCTCATTTTTACTTCAAAACTAATCCAATGAGCAACGGCGAAATTGTGGTGGAGGTGAAAGCCAACGGCATATATTTCCTCGATGGCTTTCAGTTTGGACTAAACTGGAATCCTGATATACTTGAGTTTGAAAGGCTTGATACTGCAAGTTTCGGCGCATTATTCAATGGCAACATTCCGGGCCAACTTCAATTAATGACCGTAGCTGGTGACGATGTGAATTTGCCGGATAGCACTACTTTGTTCAAGCTTGTATTCCACATATTGGGGCCGATTGGGTCTTCTACCCCAATAGCCTTGGACGAGACCCTGCTCCCATTTCAAGTAGTAGTCGAGTATTGGAAACTGGCAGGCGCCACCATGGAAAATACCACCATCACCATCGAAGACCCAAGCCTTACCACGAACTTTGAGTCCAATGGTTTTTTGTTAAAAATATCGCCAAATCCGGCAAAGTCCGGGCAGCCAATTTTTATTGAAACAACTGCCGAGGCCGCATGGCATTTCGACCTGCAAATCTTTGACACAAGCGGTAGGTTGCTTCGCAACTGGAACCGAGAAGCACTGTCAGGCACTTCCACTTTCAAGCTTCAGCCATCGCTGGAGAAGGGGCTGTACTTCCTGAAAATTACAGACGAAAACGGATTGGGACAAACGCTTCGATTGGTCATTTATTGAAGTTTCACTGCATGCGCTCCTCCAAGCAGCCAAAGTTTGGAGGAGCGTTTTCTTGTATTCCCCAAAAATCAAGCGCATATTTGCCAAGCCTACATTTTATAATCCAAAATCCTATTTCCTATGTTGAGAACACCTACTTTCCAACAAGCATTGCGCAAGCATGCTCTTTCCTTTGCTTTTGCCTTATGCCTGCCTTTTTTGGCCAAGGCGGATTTGGGCATTACTTTCCAAATGAACCAAGACGGAAGCCAAGTGACGGCGGATGTGGTGGTTTATAATTTTACGGACATCATCTCCATGCAGTTTGGTATGCAATGGGATCCAGCTGAACTGGAATTTGTATCGGTGAGTAATTTTAATTTGCCAGGTATGGATCAAACCTACTTTGGTGTATCACAAATAAACGATGGCAAATTATTAAACCTTTGGTACGACCCCACCGGAAGCACAGGATATAGTTTGCCTGACTGCAGTACTATTTACCAAATTAAATTCAACACCATTAATGGCCAAATTCCTCCTATCACCATTGAACCTTCAATACTTTTTATTGAGGTGTATAATATTCAAGGTGAAATTGTCCCACTAACCCAAAACCTCGGCTGTTCCAGCCTTGGAAGAGTAGCTGGCAATCTTTTTCGTGATGACAACAATAACTGCATCTTCGATGGTGCTGACTTCAACCTAGAAGGTTGGACGATGAAATTTGTTGTGGACAAATTACCCTACTACGCCGCTACAGATGCCAATGGCAATTATGAAATCAACTGCCCGTCTGGCTATTGCGAAGCATCCGTCGTATTCCCAGCTGATGGGCATAACTGGGACGCATGCCAACCCGTTTTTGGCTTTCAATTGGCGGAAAACCAAGAGCTCGACCTGAGTTTTGCTACCCATGATTTAGGCCCCACCGAAAATCCTTCTGGCATTTTTGACATGGCAGAAAATAGCTTTGCTATTAAGGTTTCGCCCAATCCAGTCAAATCCGGACAGGCAGTTTTTATCGAAACGACTACGGAGACAGCCCGACATTTTACCCTCCAAATCTTCGATACGAGCGGTAGGCTGCTCCACAGTGCCCAGCAAACAGTGGGAGTGGGCACAACCCATTTCTCTGTTCCCAACTCGCTTGATGCTGGACTTTACCTGCTGAAAACAACCGATGAAAACGGTCATGGCGTAGCTACCAGGCTCTTGGTTTTTTGACAACTAGACTAACCCAAAAACAAAAACGCCACGGACGCAGCAGCGCCGTGGCGTTTTTGTTTTTGGGAAAACCCGTTACTCAATCTCAATCTTGACCACGTAGTCCTTCTGGGCGATCGGGCTGCCGTCAGGATAAGGCGTCACCTCATCCAGTTTCACCAAATGGCCAAAGGCAGTGAAGGTGGTGGATAGCATTGGGTCGTTCTCTGGATTGTCCGTCAAAGTTTTTATAACGGATTCTCCACCCTTTTCAACTTTGAACTCAGCTACCACTCGACCTGCCCAAAAACAATCGGCGTTGGTGGGGCAGCGGCTATCTTCCGTGATTTCAAGGAAGGTGATTTTTAAGCCGTCATTGTCAAGCTCGGCGGTTTGGTTGACCTTCAGCGAGAAGACTTCGTTAAGTTGAACGGTCTTGATGTTGGAATTGTCGTCTTTTTTGCAAGCAAAAAGCAGTGTTGCGACAGCGACTAAAGCAAAAATGAATTTTTTCATGGCAATAGATTTAGATGGTGATTTTAACAGGATAGACACTTATAAAACAGGGCAA
>JAHEAS010000279.1 GCA_024642645.1 Saprospirales bacterium
GCCGGGCGAATCTGATTCGGTTTTGGTGAAAATGATCGTGATATACGGCCAATCTGGTGCTTCATTGGCCAACGTGGCAGAAATTGCCGGCGCTGAAGACCAAAATGGTGTTTTTATTACCGACACAGACTCTACGCCGAATAACGGAAACCCTAATGAGGATGATATTGATGATGAGACTGTTGAAATACTACCGCATGACCCAACTGGATATATTTACTGTGACAAAACTGGCGAGCTAATCACTGGAGGCACCATAACCATTACCGGGCCGAATGGAATTCCGAACAGTCAAGTGAATATTGTGCACAATGGTTCGCAGGGCTACTACGAGTTCTACACCAATGGTACACCGGGCATTTACACCCTTAGCTACTCGCACCCATTGGGTATCCCACTCAGCCCCAATTGCTTGCCATCTGCTGGACCTTTTGACCCTACTGGAATGCAGGGCCCCGTGGTACTGGGCTCCGATACATTGAATGCTCAATACATTGAAGATAAAAACTGTGCAGCCAACCCATTTTACCTTTCATTTGAATTGGAGCCTGGAGACCCAATTATCCTGCACAACAACCTCCCAGTACAATGCATTCTAATCGCTTCCATAGTTTGTGAAGACGCTAACTACAACGACCAACAGGATGCCGGAGACCAGCCCATTGCCGGCGCAACCGTCCATCTTTACGATTGTGCTGACCTGACTACGCCTATTGCTACCACCGTGTCCGATTCGTTGGGGCATTACGAATTTAGTGGGCTTCAGCCCGGCAATTACATGGTTGGCTACGATCTGACACCAGATATTAGGCCGATTTCTTCTGGTATCATTGACGCAAACGGCTTCTCACCCTGCATTACGCTAAACTGGGGCCAGTGTGATACCACCACGGTGATTTGCCTCTATGCATGCCCCAGTGTTTCTGCGGGCATTGATTTAGCACATTGCAACAACATTGAATCCAGTCAACTAAACGCTACTGTGCCTTATGGCAGTGGCAGTTTCGCATGGACGCCAACCACAGGACTCAGCAATCCAAATATTGCGAATCCAATTGCCACCCCAACAGCGACTGTCAGCTATGCCGTAACTTTTGATGATGGCTTGGGCTGTGTGGACAGCGACACTATTTCGATAACTGTTGGAAACGCTCCCCCATTCCTGACCAATACGCCTTTTGCCGATACCACCATTGACTGCACCAGCCCTTTGACCCCCATTGAAATACCCACGTTCGCTGATGGATGTGGCAGTAACGTTACGGTGAGTCTCGACAGCACCTTGACAACGAACAACTGTGGTTATGTAGTCATCCGAAACTGGACAGCAACCAACGTCAGCGGTATCAGTACGATATTTACCCAAACCGTAAATGTTGTGGACAATACGCCGCCTGTTATGTTTGCGACGCACGCTTTCTTTGGTGAAATACACCACGGCGATACCCTCTATGCAGACTGCACGCAGATTCCATCGCTCGATTCGCTGGGATTTTCGGCGTATGATTTTTGCTCCGCAACAACGCATAATTTCACCGAAAACGTGACCTATGGCAACTGTCCCGTGGATGGGTTCCTCCAAAGCCGCTATTGTGGCTGGACCGCCACCGACGCTTGTGGAAATACCGACAGCCTTTACTTTTGGGTCATTATCACAGACAACCTGCCACCAACGCTGGCCGGGGTTCCCGCTGATTTAAGCCTACCGTGCAACCAAGCTGCGCCGCCCGTGGCTACCGTCACTGCAGCTGACCTGTGTTCGGGAGCCGTACCCGTGACTTTCAGTCAGACACAGACAGGCGGTGGCTGCACCACCACCATCACCCGCACTTGGACGGCTGTGGATGAATGTGGAAATATTGCCACGGCCCTGCAAACCATTTCACTTGCCACGGACAGCGTACCTCCTGTGCTGGCAGGAATCCCAGCAAATGCAAATGCAACTTGTAGCAACATCCCAATTGTACCGAATAATGTCTCGGCTACTGACAACTGTGACCAGAATGTAACCATTACCTTTAGCCAAATACAGAGTGGTGGCAACTGTAACTATCTGCTGACACGCACCTGGACGGCCACCGACGATTGTGGAAATTCGACTTCCGCTTCGCAAATACTCATGTTGACTGATGACGACGCACCCGTGCTAGTCGGATTGCCTGTAGCCACCATAAACGCAAGCTGCGGCAGCCTGCCACCAGTGCCGACCGTCACTGCCACTGACGGTTGCGACCCAGATGTGCCAGTGACCTACAATCAAGCCCAGATAGGAACTGGCTGTGCCTTCACCGTCACTCGGACCTGGACGGCTACCGATGACTGTGGGCATGCCACATCGTTTACCCAAACCATCCATGTAGTGGATGACCAAGGCCCGGTTATCTCAGTAACTGCTCCTGGTCTCACTTGGCTGAGCGATGGCGACACGCTCATCCGGCAGTGTAACCAAGCTATCTCCCTGACCTCAGGAAGTGCGGCTGCCGTGGATGCTTGCTGCTCGACTCCTCCCACCATGACCTTCCACGAATATGTGACTGCTGGAAGCTGCCAGACTACCGGGTATATCCAATTGATGACTTGCGGCTGGATAGCTACGGACTGCTGTGGTAACGTGGACAGCCTGTTCTTTACGGTCATTGTGACGGACACGATACCGCCGAAACTCTACGGTGTGCCGGCCAACGTGGCCTTGCCTTGTGGCCAACTCCCATCGGCAACGCTGCCCACAGTTGTGGCGGTGGACAATTGCTCTAACAATCTAGTGGTCAGTTTCTCCGCAGACACCTTGGCAATACCCGGAGGTTTCAAAATAATTCGGACTTGGTCAGCAACGGACGCTTGTGGCAACACCGGCACAAAAAGCCAGACCATCACGGTGACCCTCACGGATGTAGTGCCGCCCGTTTTGGCCAATGTCCCAGCAGATATCAGCTTGAGCTGTGGAGCGGTTATCCCGCCTGCCCCCCCATCAGGGGTCGGGGGTGTGACAGCTACCGATTTCTGTGATTCGTCACCGACGATTACTTTCAGTGAAACCACCAGTGGCGGCGTTTCTTGTGGTACAATAATCAGGACTTGGACGGCTACCGACGATGCCGGAAACAGTAGCTCGGCCACCCAGACTATTACGATAAGTGATACAGTAGTACCTG
This sequence comes from Saprospirales bacterium, assembly GCA_024642645.1. Taxonomy (GTDB): domain Bacteria; phylum Bacteroidota; class Bacteroidia; order Chitinophagales; family Saprospiraceae; genus UBA6168. The sequence continues at coordinate 3,153 of JAHEAS010000279.1, forward strand.
TTTTTTCTGGTGTTTTGCCACAAAACTTGACAGTCGATTGCAGTGCTATCCCTGCTGCTGCGATATTGACAGCAACGGATAACTGCGATGCAAATGTGCAGATTGTATTTGCGGAAACGCAAACCGGAAGCGGATGCAGCTACACCATTCTCCGTACCTGGACGGCCACAGATGACTGCGGCAACCAGACCATTGCAGAGCAAACAATTGGAGTGAGTGATACGCAAGCACCTGTGTTTGCTGGGGTTATTCCTCAAGATATGACAGTCGAGTGCAGTGCTATACCAGCTCCTGCAACTTTGACGGCGACGGATAACTGCGATTCAAATGTGCAAGTTGTATTTGCGGAAACGCAAACCGGAAGCGGATGCAACTATACCATCACCCGTACCTGGACGGCCACGGATGCCTGTGGCAACCAGACCATTGCGGAGCAAATACTGAACGTGGAAGACACCACGCCACCTGTGATGTTTGCGATCCATGCCTTCTTTGGGGAAATACACCACGGCGATACGCTGTTGGCAGACTGCTCGCAGATACCTTCGCTGGATTCGATTGGCTTCTCTGCTTATGACCTTTGCGGAGCGACCACCACTAATTTTACGGAAAATGTAACGCCAGGTAACTGTGCCACAGATGGCTACGCCGAACTACGCTACTGTGGCTGGACGGCGACCGATGCCTGTGGCAACACGGACAGCCTGTATTTCACGGTCATCATCAGTGACCAACTGCCGCCAACGCTGGTAAGTGTGCCAGCTGACATAACCTCAGCTTGCGGAGCAGTGCCGACTGCACCGACAGTTACCGCTACGGACAACTGCACGGCTTCGCCATTGGTAAGTATGGTGGAAACTATCGTTGGCAATGGCTGTAACCTGACCATCACCCGTACCTGGACGGCCACGGACGACTGCGGGAACACAGCGACCCATATCCAAACTATCACGGTTGGGGATACTGAAGCGCCTGTTTTTGCAGGTGTTTTACCACAAGATGTAAACTTGCAATGTGCTGACAGCGAGCCTGCTCCAGCTGTGCTGACTGCTACGGACAACTGCGACAGCAGCGTGGTGGTAATCTATGACCAGACGCAATCAGGTTCAGGTTGCAATTATACGCTGACCCGCACTTGGGTTGCTACGGATGACTGCGGGAACACTGTCTCACACGTCCAAACCATAAATGTCAATGACATGGAAGCACCTGCTTTTGTGGAAATGATACCGCAGGACACAACAGTGCAATGCGGCAGCGTGCCAGCTCCAGGTTTGTTGACGGCCATTGACAACTGCGACACCAACGTGATTGTAACTTTTGACGAAGTGCAAAATGACACCAGCTGCGATTACACCCTGACTCGAATTTGGACGGCCACGGATGCCTGCGGCAACCAGACCGTTGCGCAGCAAATCATTACCGTGGTGGATACCAGCGCCATCAGAATTGCTTTCACCAATCCTCTGCTGGTTGGACTGAGCGACGGGGACACCCTGACCTTATCCTGCAGCAACTTGACTGTGTTTAATGCGAGCGATGCGGTGGCAATAGATGGTTGCAGTTTTGCTCCGGTTGTTTTTAAAGACCTCGGCGCAACAAACGGCAACTGTCTAACGGATGGATTCGTCCAAATGATAAACAGCCGATGGACCGCTACAGACACCTGCGGGAACACGGCTGCCATCAACTTGTGCATCGTGGTGGTGGACAACGAGCCACCGGTGCTCAGCGACGTGCCTGCGGACATGACCATCAATTGCAGTGAACCATTGCCGCCATGCGGCAACCCGATAGCGACAGACGCATGTGGCAATGCCAATGTGACTTCGACTACTATTACCGTTGCTACCGCCAACGGCTTTGACCAAATATGCACCTGGACGGCAACGGATGATTGTGGCAATATTGCGACAGCAACCTGCACGGTTCACGTGGTGGAAAGCAGCATGCCCGATATCAGCGGAGTGCCTGCGGACAGCACCATCTATTTATCAAATGGCGAAACCGTACCAACCGTGGCTACAGTCACAGCAGTGGATGGCTGCCCAGCAGCTCCAATAGCGGTGATGTTCAACGAAACTACGCAGCCGCTGGGCAATGGCTGCAACTACAAGGTTATCCGCACTTGGACGGCAACAGACGGTGATGGCAATACCGTTACACAGCAGCAGGAAATCATGGTCGTGGGTTTCAACGATGCCATTGTAGCATCGCAATCGCCAGACACCTGCGGGATGGGCGTTGGGGCTGTAACATTGGCACCAGCGAACTATAGTTTCACTTGGAGTGATGGTGCAACAGGTGCCGAGCGCACTAATCTGACATTAGGGACCTATTCCATCACAGCAACTAACGATGGTTGTGCG
>JAHEAS010000280.1 GCA_024642645.1 Saprospirales bacterium
AAAACACTCACCACGCCAAGCAGCAACGGCAACAGATAATAGTAATGAAAACAGCGTTCGAGGAAGACTGTGTTGGCGGGAATCGTCCAAAGTTTTGGGAAGTAGGTGGCGAGGTTCACAGCAAACTCTTCTTGCTTGGCCGCCTCGTACCAATTGGTGAAAAAGACTGACTTGATGGCGGTTGCGACCATGAAAATTCCCAGCACTGCCCAGTACCGCAAGTGACGCAGTTCCTTGTTTTTTACGAAGAAAAACACCCAAAGGAACACGGTGAAAATGATGCTCAATTTGTGAGAAAAGCCAATGGTGGCAATGAGCGGAAGCAGGGCAACCCATTGCCAAGCGGCATCCAAACGGGGGTTGCGGAGCACTACGCCGAAGGCCAACAGCAGCAGTGCCAGCCCCAGGTTGAACTCACTTTGGATATGGTAAAACCCGTCGAAAGTCATCAGCGTCGCCATTGCGATCAGCACCCATCCCAGCGCATCCTGTTTCAAAAACCGCACGAGCAGGTGCCAAATTGCGAAGTAAAAAAGGATATAGGCCGCCGAAAAACCCATCGCCACGACCCAAAGCGGTGCATTCAATTTCAGCAACAAAAACGGCAAGACCTGCGGCACGGCAGTCACAAAACGGTAGTGGTAAACTTGGATTTTTTGCTCGTTGATGAGGTTGAAAAGCTGGAATCCGGCGTCCATGAAGAAGGCTCGCTCACGGTAGAAGACGAGGGACAGGATGAATAATACGAGCCAAGTTGAATAGCCTAGGAATTGGGGAATTAGGGGATTGGGGGATTGAGTTCCATGCCCAATTCCCCAATTCCCCAATTTCCAATTTCCAATTTCCATGTTTAGCTAATTGCGTAGGTAGTCAACCTGCACTTCACCCTCAGCACCTGGCGGATGTCTTCTAGGTCCACTTCGTAGGGTTTGTAAACGTTGCTGTTGTCGGAGATGAGTCGAAGTTGGCTCCCGTCCCGGAGTTGTTGCACCCGCTTGGCCACCACGACGTCCGTCACGACGACGTAAACGTTGTTGTCACGCATGGGGTCGCCCCGTTCGAGGGGTTCGCAGACTACGATGTCGCCGTTGGTGATGGTGGGGTACATGCTGTCCCCGGTGATTTCGAAGGCGATAAGGTTGCCTTCCAAGTTTGGGATGGAGAACTTGGGCAGGTCAGCGAGGTAACTGTTGTCGGAATGTTCGAGGGCGTAACCGGCCATGGCCCGGTTGGGTACGAGAGTGATGTTGAGGCGGCCCCCAAACTGCCGTTCATCGAGAGAGCGGACGGGGAAGGCGGTGTCTGCTTGCCGCTTGAACATCTGGCTGGTGAAGCCAAACACGTAGTTGGCGTCAATGCTATAAATTTCAAACAATTTGTGTAGCTGCTCGACGGTAATGTTGCGGTCGCCTTTGAGAATGCTGTTCACAACGTGGTTGTAGGTGCCGAGTTGCTTCGCAATATCCGACTTTCCTTTAATCAAATTGTTTTTTTCTAGTTCTTCAAACACTTGCCTAAAGCGTTGGTTTACAATGTTTTCTGAGAAAATCCCCATGATTTATGAAAATAGTTTTAAAAATGTTTTAAAAATGTTTGCAATAAAAAACATTTTGTGTCTATATTTGCATCATCAGATTGCGCAAGCAACAGAAACATGCAAGAAGAAGGCTCGCAAGATACAAATAGTTTTCAAAAAACAACTTAGCCATGCGTACTTACCAACAAAAGAGTTTCGATTCCGACTACGGTCATGCCCGTTACAGCAGTGACGGCGGCATTACTTACAGTAACCACCAACCATTTTCGCCCGGTGCGGCGGCTGTTTGGGTGCTGCGCCGCTTGGCGCTTGTCATCGAGCGCTTGTTCGTGATTGGGAAATACCAGTTTTATAAAAAAACGGCTGTGGCGCCGAGTGCCATGCGGGTGCCGGTAGCCAAGGTGGCCATTCTGGGTGCTTTTGCCTTCTTCGTTTTCCGCAAAGATGCGAGCCTGGAAATGGGGATGGGTGCCAGGCAGCGGGCCGACATGGGAGGCAGGCCCGTTGCTGAAACTGTTGCTTACGAGGAGCCAAAATCGAACAAGAAAATGTCCCCGTGGGGTGGTCTTGCTTCTATTTTCGAAAGCAAAGACTATTTCGCTGACGAGCCGGGCGATGATGCCGAAATCAAGCGCACCAAGGAGTATATCCGCCGCTTCAAGGATTTGGCTGTGGAAGAATCAGCGCGCTACGGTATCCCGGCCAGCATCAAAATGGCGCAAGGCATTTTGGAAACAAATGCTGGGTCGAGCCAATTGTCGAAGAAAAACAACAACCACTTCGGCGTGAAATGCTTCAGCCGCACTTGCAAAAAAGGGCATTGCTCCAATTTTGGCGACGACAGCCACAAGGATTTTTTCAGAAAATATGGCAGCCCGTGGGAAAGCTGGCGGGCGCACAGTAAGATGATTGTAAGTGGAAAATACAAGTCGCTGTTGAAATATGGCGACGACTATGAAGCGTGGGCCAAGGGCCTCAAAAAACTGGGCTATGCGACGGCTGGCCACTATGACAAAACTTTGATTGAACTTATCGAGAAGTATCACCTCGACGAATTGGACTAATAAAACGGTTCAAGGTTTTTGGTTTCGGGTTTCAGGGAGGCCCCGTGCGTGAAACTTGAAACCAGAAACCTTGAACCGCTCATCACCCGAATGTTCCGCTCTCACTATGGATTGCCCCAATTAACCAACCCCAAAACACCACGATATTTTAGTAGTTTTCTCATGTATGTTCTGGGTGCGACCGCCCGCTGCGAACGGCAGTGGAGCGGTCTTTTTTTTGCCCCTGACCCCTAAAGGGGAGCCTATGAGCGAAAGGATGGAAGCTTTTAATATTCAGAGCTATTTGTACCGCTCCGCAATGGAGTCAATGGCCTTAGCGAGTTCGTGGTCACGGTCGGTGACAGTGCCGCCAGCGTCATGGGTATTGAGTTTGAAATGAACTTTGTTCCAGACGTTTGACCAGTCCGGGTGATGGTTCATTTTCTCAGCGGCAAAGGCCACTTCTGTCATAAAGGCAAAAGCCTGTGTGAAGTTCTTGAATTGGAAAGTGGCTTGTAGGGCGTTGTCTTTTTTGGTCCACATGGTAGATTGTTGTTGAATTGTTGTATTGACTTATTGCTGTATTAGCGAAAACAATAGAGCAATAAGTCAATTCAACAATTATTTGTTCTCGTCCTCTTGCGAAAGGATAAAATCCTCTAGTACAGCATCCAAAATAGGGTCTTCGCCTTCTATATAGCCATGCTTTAGGTCGTAGCCCCAAAACTTGCTGGCGGTGTTCCAGTATCCGGCCGTCATGCCTCCACGGTAAGTGCGGATTAGGTCGTAAAGCGGGGTTTCAAGCTCCCGTTCCACCATTTTTACAAGGATTTTGCCCTGTGTTTTGGTCAAGTTTTTCAGTGGTTCCTCGAATTTATCGTCTAGGTCTTTTTGCAGTTTCCGTGCGTAGCGCTTGCGTTTGCCCTTGCGCATCTCCTCAGTTTCGGCGTTTAGTTGGCGAAACGTGGCAATGGCTTCCTTGGCGTACGGGTAAACGATAGCAGCGTAGCGGAGGTACTGGCGGTAACGGTTATACTCGTCCACGCTTTTGAATTTACGGGGCGAGGTGAGTGAAACGGTCGTAAGCTCTTGGGCTACGTAGAGTGTGTCGCCATTTTTGTCCAGCAGCAGCGTGAAAAGCTGGCCATTGATAGAGGCTGAGCCTATACTTGTCTGCGAGGAGAGGGTAGAGGCTGTGCAGAAAAAGAGCACAATGGCTATGAAGTGGATTTTCATTTTTAAGATTTTGGTGCAAAGTTATGCTGTCGTTCAATTTGGCCACCATTTAAAAATCAAACACTGACCACAATAAAGACGCTCTAGCATTAGAACGTAAAAGCTGACCAAAAGGGTGTTAAGGTATTGCAAAACTTGCCCCAATTTTTCTGAACTCAGTTTCCTGCTTTCACATTGAATCAATGAAAACCCTAGCCTGAAATAAGGAATTTGGAAAAAAAATACCTGCCACGGAAAATGAATCCGGGCAGGTATTTTTCTTTGGCAAGAGGTCGGTTAGTTACTGGCCTCTTTAAGGCGGTGCTCGTAGAGTTGGACAATTTTTGCCTGATGGTCAGCCACTTTGTTAAGCAATTTTAGCTCTTGTTTAATGGCTTGGTCTTGCGCCACTTCCTTGGTCTTTCGCAAGGATTTAAGTTGGCGGTTCAGGTCAAGAATCTTTTGGATGGTGGCCTTTAACGAATCCTTCGCATTGAAAAGCCGCTGAATCATTGAATGTTCATTCATTCTTAATTGGTTTGGTATAGGCGAAAAAATGCTAGCAATTATTCCAATAAGTTCAAGGCGAGACAAATATAGTTTTTAAAATCCGATTTTCCCGATTTCTCCCTGATTAAATTTCCATTAAAAAAGCTTAACGGGAATATTTGTTTTCTGAATTTACGACGGCATGCATATCCCGTTTTTTACATCTGTTTGAGAACGAAAGGATTAGCTAAATGTTGAGCAACGAAGGTTATTTCCCTAAAATTTTTCCTTCAATTTTTGTTGTAGAAAAACCTTCGACGAAAGAAAGGCTTCGGACTTCACCGCCGTTGGCCAGTACGAGGTCGGCGCCGATAATTTGTGCCGGCGCCCAGTCGCCGCCTTTCACCAGAACATCTGGCTGAAGGCTTGCTATCAGTTCGTAAGGCGTGTCCTCCTCGAAAAGCACTACGGCATCCACGCAGGCCAGAGAAGCAAGTACGTGCATCCGACCTTGTTCGTCCTGAATGGGCCGGGTAGGGCCTTTCAATCGTTTCACGGAAGCGTCTGAATTCACCCCAACCACGAGTCGGTGGCCGAGGTCATGCGCATCAGCCAGATAGTGTACATGCCCAAAATGCAAGATGTCGAAACACCCATTTGTGAAAACAACTCGTTCGCCCTGCGCTTTCCAGTGGGCAACGGTCTCGGCAAGCTGCACACGACCTTGAATTTTGGATTGGATTTTATCGAAGAGCATGAGGGTATAATTTGGATGCTTAAACGGCTCGCTAGGGTGCAATTGTTTTACCTAAAATAAACAGCTTATGTCTGCGGTGGATGCGGATGGTAATGTTTGTTGTAAATAGGAAGTAGGAGAAGTGCTGTAATGCCAAGCACGGAAGTCAAGCCAATCTGGATAGTGAAAAAGATGATATTGGCGACCGAAAAGGCATCTTCACCCCGGATACCGTAAAATGTGGTAAGTGCTGTGATGACTAAAAAATGGAAGGTGCCCATGCCGCCTGGCGATGGTATCACCATGCCCAATGTGCCGAATGCAAAAACAGTCAATGCGGCCAGCAGGCCAAGGTGTGCCGTGGGGCCAAATGCTTGAAATCCCAGCCATGTCATTACGAAATACATGACCCAAATATTGAGACTGTGTACAACGAACAACAAAGGATTGCGCAGTTTTGCCACGGATTTTATGCCTTCC
>JAHEAS010000281.1 GCA_024642645.1 Saprospirales bacterium
AGCCCACTTTTACCTTTAACATGAAACGATCGGTTTGCGCCTCGGGCAAGGGATAGGTGCCTTCCTGTTCGATGGGGTTCTGCGTAGCAAGTACAAGGAATGGGTCTTCCAGCTTAAACGTTTCACCGCCAATGGTTACTTGCCGCTCCTGCATGGCCTCCAATAGTGCCGATTGGACCTTTGCAGGTGCACGGTTTATCTCGTCAGCAAGGATAAAATTGGCAAAGACTGGACCCTTGTGTACTGCAAATTTGGTAGTGCCAGGGTTGTAAACCATCGTACCGATGATGTCGGCAGGCAACAAATCGGGCGTGAACTGGATTCGGTGAAACTTAGCATTGATGGCGGTTGACAAAGTCTTGATGGCCAGTGTTTTGGCCAAGCCTGGCAAGCCTTCAAGCAGGATATGTCCTTTGGTCAAAAGTCCAATCATAAGCCGCTCAATCATGTTCTTCTGGCCCACGATTATTTTGGCCGTTTCCTCATTCAATTGATCCACAAAAGCACTGTCGTGGTGAATTTGTTGGTTAAGTGCTTCAATATCAAGCGACTGCATGTTCTTATTGAATTTTTGTTTGTTTAGTCAATGATTTCCCACCCCGTGTAGCTATGCAACACTTTTGGCAATCTAATGCCTTCTGGAGTTTGGTTGTTTTCCAGCAGTGCGGCCACAATACGGGCTAGTGCGAGAGCACTGCCATTCAAGGTGTGTGCCAAGCGGGTTTTGTTGGCTTCCTTGAAACGAACCTTGAGCCGGTTACTCTGGTAGGTCTCGAAATTTGATACTGAACTGACCTCCAACCACCGCTCCTGTGCTGCCGACCACACTTCAAAATCAAAGGTGAGCGCAGATGTGAAACTCATATCGCCGCCACAAAGCCGGAGTATCCTGTAAGGGAGTTCGAGTTTATCCAACAAACTGGAAACGTGTTTCAGCATCCCTTCCAATTGTTCATAAGAGCTGTCGGGGTGTGCAATCTGAACGATTTCCACTTTATCAAACTGGTGTACCCTGTTCAGACCCCGGACATGGGCGCCATAGGAACCGGCTTCCCGCCGGAAACATTGGGTGTACCCCGTCATTTTAATCGGGAAGTCCTTTTCATCCACAATTTCATCTCTGTAGATATTGGTCACTGGAACTTCAGCAGTAGGTATCAGGTAAAGGTCGTCGCGCTCTACGTAGTACATTTGGCCTTCCTTATCAGGGAGTTGGCCAGTTGCTTTGGCCGAAGCACTGTTGACCATGAGTGGTGGGGCTATTTCCTCATAGCCAGCACGGGCTGCTTCATCAAGGAAGAAATTGATGAGCGACCGCTCCAGCCTAGCTCCCTTCCCACGGAAAACCGGAAACCCCGCCCCAGTGAGCTTGACGCCAAGGTCAAGGTCGAAGATATTGTATTTTTTTGCCAGCTCCCAGTGGGGCATTGCGCCGGGGTGAAGGTTAGGTAGCGGCTTGTCCCAGGCCTGGAACACCTCGTTGTCTTCGGCTCCTTTGCCAGCCGGCACGGAATGGTGTGGGATATTGGGCACGGTCAGCAGAAGTTCCTCTAGTTGCTCCGATGCAACCTTCATGGTGGCTTCAAGGTCTTTGGATTGTTCTTTTAAGGTGGCAACTTTGGACTTAATAGCCTCAGCTTCAGCTGCTTTTCCAACTTTGAGCAAACTTCCGATTTCGCCAGCTAAACGCTTGGATTCGGCAAGATTGTTGTCCAATTCGACTTGAGCGTTCCTGCGCGTTTCGTCCGTCTCCAAAATGCGATCAATTACCAGAAGCGCTTCATCTGAGAAATTACGAATTTTCAGGCCTTGGATAGTACGTTCTTTGTTAGTTTTTAAAAAGCTCAGTTCAAGCATTGCTAAGGTTTGAATTTGCCAATAAAAAAGAGGATAAATCGTTGAAATGCAGTGCGCAGAACCATTGGATAGTTTCGATGTTTAAACTCTGATAGCTTATCAGCACAGTGCGACTTCCTGACTAAAATGGTGTTTATACAGCCATTTTTCAATCTCCCGAATCAAAATTTCAATTTATTTTCAATTGTAATTTTCTAAAAATCAATTGCTAACAAAATAAAAATTACTTTTGGGGAAACTTTTTGGCAAAGGTAGTATTTGAAATTTGAAACTTGTATGTATTTTTGCCGCTCAACCTTGAATGACGCCACCTGTTTTGGTAGTCGGCTAATATTCAAACTTCAGTGCCGCAGCTCCTTTGTTTTTCCAAATTAATTCAAACGAAGTAAAACAGTGTTGAAACTGAAATGTGTTGGCGCAGAATGTGTAACCCGTTGCAGGTTTTTTCCGTAGCTACAGATTACATTCCTTTCGGCAGATTTACCCTGAAAATACACTCCTTTCATTTTGGTATCTACCATTCAACCGTGGATTCAACAATTTTCAAGAACCTAGACTGATTTTACAGCATTATTTACAATCAAACCTATCATTTTCTAATAACATTGGCGAACGGAACACACTATCATGTAACATCTTCTTCAATGTGAAGCATTTTCAAGTGAGTAACAAAACCAACAAGCCTCCCCGCTGGAAGCAAGATTAGTATGGGTTTTGTCCTTCCTGTTAAACTCTATTTTAAATTATGTACGACATTTTGCAATTAAACGACATGCTCGTTCCCGAACTTCGGGAAGTTGCTGAGCGCCTCGAAATAAGTGGCTTCCGTCGTTTGGCCAAGCAAGAGCTCATCCACAAGATTCTCGACCAGCAAGCCATTGCAGGGAAAGGGAGTGCCACAACTGCTGCACCAGCACCCCCTTCGGCAAAAGAAAACCAACCAGAGGCGAAACGGCCCGTCGTTCGACGTACCTCGCCTGGTTTTGCTGGGCAAAAACGTGACGAAGAATCCGATGACCGTGGCCAGCGCCGTGAACGCATCGTTCGAGACTCTGGCGCTCGAGGTGGCGACCGTGAATCAAGGACTGACCGTCCTTCCCGCGATAGTCGTGACAGCCGAGAACGCGATTTACGTGATAGGGAACCAAGAGATAGAATCATTGCAAACGACTACCGCAGCCGCGATAGTCGATTTAATACACCGCCACCACCCAAGTCACCCGCTCGCATTGACCCAGTTGACGAGGATGATGACTATGAAGATATTGAAATGGATGATGATATGGAAATGGTGGTTAGCAGGCCAGCTAGTGGTGGCACTACTACCAACACTGATATTATCGTTGATGCACCATTTGTACCGGATGATGAGCCAGTTCATGAGGGGCGATCTAGTGGTGGTGAACGATTCGACATCGAATTGGATGGTATCATAGAAGGTGAGGGTATTCTTGAGATGATGCCAGATGGCTACGGCTTCCTTCGATCGGCAGATTACAACTACCTCACTTCACCCGATGATATTTACGTTTCGCCTTCTCAAATCAAATTGTTTGGCCTACGGACAGGCGATACCGTAAAAGGCGCCATACGCCCTCCGAAGGAAGGTGAAAAATACTTCGCGCTGTTGCGGGTTTCCAAAATTAACGGCCTTGACCCAAAAGACATACGTGACCGGGTGCCGTTCGATTACTTGACACCACTCTTCCCCGAAGAAAAGTACAACCTCTGCATCTCCCCCACGGGCAGGGATTACAGTACCCGGACTGTGGATATGTTCACTCCGATTGGAAAAGGGCAGCGTGGACTTATCGTTGCGCAGCCAAAAACAGGTAAGACCTTCCTTTTGAAGGACATTGCAAATTCCATCGCAAAGAACCACCCGGATAGTTATATCATCGTACTCCTCGTTGATGAGCGCCCAGAGGAGGTGACAGATTTTAAGCGCAGTGCAAACGCCGAAGTGGTGGCTTCTACTTTCGATGAACCAGCCGAAAACCATGTTCGAGTTGCGGGTATCGTTTTGGAAAAAGCCAAACGCCTCGTCGAGTGCGGCCACGATGTAGTCATTTTGCTTGACTCTATCACCCGTTTGGCCCGTGCTTACAACACCGTAGCACCTGCCAGCGGCAAAGTGCTTTCGGGTGGTGTGGAGGCCAACGCCCTTCACAAGCCCAAGAAATTCTTTGGTGCCGCTCGTAACATCGAGGGCGGAGGCTCGCTTACCATCCTTGCTACTGCACTGATAGACACTGGCTCAAAAATGGACGGTGTCATCTTCGAAGAGTTCAAAGGTACCGGCAACATGGAGTTGCAACTCGACCGCACCCTCGCCAACAGGCGCCTGTGGCCAGCGGTTGACCTCACGAAATCAAGCACACGTCGTGATGACTTGTTGTTTGACCGTGATACGCTGCAGCGATTGTTCATTTTGCGCAAGCACCTCTCCGACATGAAGCCGGAGGAGGCAATGGAGTTCTTGTTGAAGCATATGCAGAATACTCGCAGCAACGAGGAGTTCTTGGCTTCCATGAACGGATAATTTTCAGGTAAATACTGCCTGTTGAAATAGAGCGGCTTTGGGTGTTTTACCAAAAGCCGCTCTTTTTTTTGTTCAGTTCGAAATGCAATGCGAGTTTTGCGGAGCTACATAATCAAGGAAAAAGTAAAAAGGAGAAAGTCAAATGTTGGTACGTGCAACTTTCCGGGCTTCTCTTTTTCCTTTTTCCTTTTCACTTTTTCCTTTTAGAAATGACAATTCAAGAAAAACTGCAAAAACTTCGGGCAGCCATGCAGGAGCTTGGCCTTGCCGCTTACATTATCCCGTCAGCTGACCCCCATCAGGGAGAATATGTGGCCGACCACTGGAAATCGAGGGCTTGGCTTTCGGGGTTCACAGGATCGGCGGGCACCGTGGTTGTCACCGCTGACCATGCCGGGCTTTGGACGGACAGCCGCTATTTCATTCAAGCTGAAACGCAGCTCAAAGGTAGCGGCATTACGTTGCACAAGCTGGGCATCCCCCATACGCCCGAGCATTTGGGCTGGATGAAGGAGAATCTTCCAGCTGGCAGTAAGGTTGGACTCGATGGGCGGCTGTTTTCGGTGGGGCAAATCCGGCGCATGACGAAGCTTTTTTACGATAAAAAAATCGAACTTGAAACAGGGGTTGATTTGATTGAAAAAATCTGGATTGACCGCCAGTCACTGCCACAAAGCCCTGTTTTTGAGCATGATGTAAAATTTGCGGGAGCTACCAGGGAAGAAAAACTGGCTAAAGTTCGGGAGAACATGGGCAGTGCAGATTATCACCTCGTTTCCTCACTTGACGATGTGGCCTGGCTGTTTAACCTGCGGGGGCGAGATGTGGAGTGCAACCCAGTCTTTTATGCTTACGCAATGGTTGGCAAGGAAGCTGCTTGGCTATTTATCGAAACTGCTAAACTGCCTGACGAGCTCAAACTTCGCTTGAACAACGAAGGGGTATTGGTGAGGCCGTACGATTCTTTGGAAGCTTTTCTAGGAAAAATGGATAACTCCGAAACCGTTCTCCTTGACCTGGGCACAACTAACAACCAGGTTTTTAATGCAATAGTCCCAAGCAGTATCATCGAAGGTGATA
>JAHEAS010000282.1 GCA_024642645.1 Saprospirales bacterium
AATGCTGTTAACGCCATTGACCACAATCAACTGGTAGGTTGGAAACTCAGAATAGGTGATTTGGCTGACCGATTGGTTGACGATGTTGAAAAAACTAAGTCCTTTAAAAGCTGCTTCAAGGTAAGGGCTTGGTGTTAATTCATTAATTACCAAAACATTGATTATTTCTGCAACATTGTAGGCGAAGTAAAAATGGTCGTCAAACTGAACTGGGTAATCCGTTAGTGAGAGTTCGGCCAAATGCCAACCTGGCTTTTGGATGGTCACCATAACGGTGTCAAGCATGGTACTGCTGCCGGGAATGCTCAGTTCACCTACTGGTTTTGTTTCCCCGTCGTATTTAACCGTAAGACGAACATTTTCAGCCGCCTCGGTACTCCAATTTTTTACTTTGACGACAAGGGGGTTTGGTTGGCTCAGCATCTGTACTGGTGCCTCAAACCAAGCACTGTCAATGCTCACGTTTTTTTCTTGTACTGCTTGTAACGGTACGAGGTTCACGCTCAGAAGGGTATCCTTGAAGTTTTCTAAGTCTGAAATATTCTTTTGAAAATCAGAAATGACGTAGCTAAGTTTATTGATGCCTGTGCCGCTTCCAAGTGCTTGCTTCTGGCGGGCCAATACCTGCGAAAGCGTTCTCACGGCAGGTGAAACTTTAATTTCTTCTACTAGTCCAATGGCCTCTTCCTTGCTTACCAATCGTTGGTGCTTACCTTCAAAATCATTTGTCAACACCTGAAATCTGTCCTCAATGGCGTATGCCGAGATTATTTCCTTCGCCCGTTTTTTTGCTTTTTCTACAAGTGGCGCATCTTCACTTAAGGAGCTCATACTGAATGAGTTGTCAATAAAGATGCTTACCGCATTTTCACCTTGCTTTACCTCTACGTCCTTTGGGACGAAAGGCTGGGCAAACGCAAAAACGAGCATTGCCACAGCAAGGCATCGAGCCAGCAAGACCAGCAAGTTGCGCAATTTGCGTCGGGAACTGGTTTCATCTTTGACCTCTTTCAAGAACCGGACGTTGGTGAAATAGACTTTCTTGAAACGCCTAAAATAAAAAAGGTGAATGATAATAGGGATGGCCAAGGCGACCAATGAAAATAGAAAGCCGGGATATAAGAATTGCATGTCGGATGTTTGATTGGCTGTCAGAATGCAGCAACAGAATGTACGTTTTAAACCGGAAAATGTTGTATCAAATTTGGAGCTGTGACAATAATTGCACTTTCTGAAAATTCAGGCCACGAAGTTATTGCTATCATTCTATAATTGTTAAATTGGCGTGTTATTCTTTCGTTCACCCTAAAACATTGGTCATGAAATATTACCCATACTTCCTATTGTCGTTTGCTGTTTTCATGTTTACACAATGTATGCCTGCCAAAAAGCTTCGACAAGCAGACAAAAACAAAGAGACCATCCGATTGTGGTATGAGGATGGGTGGAACAAGGGACAGAACGAAGCCTTGATTCCCAGGGTTTTCCACCCAGACTGGAGCGATGGAAATCCCATCAAACCTGAGTCCGAGCAGGGCATTGCAGGCATGTACGAGTTGGTGAAATTTTACAAGGATGCATTCCCTGATGCTCATTTTACCATTACACATTTGTTTGCCGATGATAAGAATGTGGCTTTGCGCTACGAAGTGGAGGCCACCCATGGGGGTTATGCATTTGGAATACCGGCAACAGGCAAGAAATTTATTTCTACGGGATTGGTCGTTTACGAAATGAAGGATGGTAAAATTTACCGCAGTTGGCAAGAACTGGACTTAATGGGAATTATCAATCAATTGAAAGACTAAAAGTCAATAACTATTATTTGCAAACAAAGACCGCAATACGATACGACCGTGTGCCAAAATATTAGGCCAAAATCCAAATTGCTTTTTCAAAACAACATAACGATCACGCAAAGACTGTCGATGGCGTTGCTTTGACACACCGCCGGTCAAATAATTCGCCATTACCAAACCCGAATTGATGGTCTGCCTACTTTTCTTGAGAACTTCAATGACCCAATCAATGTCGGCAGCTAAGTTTCCTTCCATAAAATTTGGCGCAATTGCCCTGCGGGCAACGAACGCTTGATGGCAGACGACCATTCCCAGCCGAAGGCTTTCCCAAGTCAATTGGAGTGGGAGTTTTTGAACAGTTAATTGTGACCGGGTCCCAAGCGGATACCGTGTGAAAGTTACGAGGGTGGTCTCCCCAAAAATCACGTCTGTTTCAGGGCCACATTTTAGCATCATTTTCTCAACGGTCGTTGCATCTGGCAATTCGTCGCCAGCGTTAAGAAACCAGACAAAATCACCAGTAGCCATGCGCAGACCCTTGTTCATTGCATCGTAAAGCCCTTTATCAGGTTCGCTTACCCACCTAAATATCTTGGCATTTAGCAGTTTCTCGTTGCCTAATTCAATCAGTTGGATAGCCAAAAGGGTATGGTCGGTCGATCCACCATCAACGATGATGTACTCGATATGTGGGTAGGTTTGGGCAAGCACGCTCCTAGCCGTGCCGTTCAGGTAGTAGGCGCCGTTATAAACTACAGTGATTATGCTAAGAAGTGGCGGTCGTGCTAACATAGGGGCGAAGGTAGTCAGACTTCGAATATTTACGAATGGCTAGTCAGTAGGGTTCAAAGCGCATCAGCATAGTTTGACAACAATTTTAGGATGGCTGTTGGAACTTACGATAAGCCAACGGATTTTGACCTAGTGTTCTCTTGAAAACCTTGTTGAAATAAGAAATATTGCTGAACCCGCTCTCAAAACAGATTTGGGAAACTGGCTTTTCAGAAGAGGAAAGCAAATTGGCGGCATGGTTCACCCGGAACTGGGTCAATGATTCTACGAAAGTTTGTCTGGCGATTTTTTTGAAAAAGCGGCAAAAGGAAGTTGGCGACAGGTTTGCTACTGCAGCAATTGATTCCAGTGCAACTTCGGAGGTGTAATTCTCAGAAAGGTAAGTGTAAACCTTTCGGAAACGTTCCGTGTCAAGCGGAGTTGGTGGTTGCTCCATGAAATGAAAGTCTATCATTTCACATTCTTTTGACTCGGCAATAATTAGCAGTATATCAATGAGTTGTATGAATTTTTTGGTAGGAGAAAGTTCCGTTTTTTGGTTCATCATTTTTGCCAAAATATCCCGTGTTTTACCGGAAATCTGAATACCATATTTTGCTTTTTCCAAAAGGCTGTTGACTTTTGTCATTTCTGGAATTTCCCAAAATTGGGCACCCACAAAATCCTTTTTGAACTGAATTACGACCTGTTCTACAGTTTGTTTTTCATTTGTTGAGTCCGCACTGAGCCAAGTATGAGGCAGGTTTGAACCAAGCAGCACCAAGTCACCCGACTCGAAACTCGAAACTTGTTTTCCCACCATTCGCTTACCCCGACCTTTAATTATTAGCGTCAGTTCTATTTCTGGGTGGAAATGAAAAGGTGCATCGAACCGAGCCTGGGCGAAGCGCCGCCATAGAAATGATGAGTTTGTATTGCTGGATATTTGTTCAAAAGTGGGTTTCATTCTTGGTTAAACTTGACTTAGATTTTTTCTTTTTAATGAAAGTAAGACAATATTACATCATTTTTTGCAAAAAAAGAGGAAGTCTCCTTCTAAAATAAACCATCACTTTGCACGGCTTTTTCCCCCATAACTCCCATTCCTATTCTGATATATTTTAGGACTTGAAAAAAATAATCTAGCGGTACGATATCTCTTTCGTGGCAATTTAGCCCAACTTGTCTCAGACTTTTGACCAAACCGGGTAGGAGGTTTTTCATTTTCACCCAAGTACCCCGCAAATCCAAATGTTGACAGCTTTTTCACTGTAGAATTCGTTTATATACTTGGACATGTTGCTTGGTCAACTTCAGCAAAAATGTCTGTTCAGTACAATAGATTCTCACTAACTAAAAACGATGTATTTTCTTATTCCTAACTTTAAGTAAAATTGTATGAAACTATTTATTAAAAACTTCTTTGCGCTTCTTGGGCTGGCACTTTTGCCTGCGCTGGCTTTTAGTCAACGGACTATTTCCGGCACGGTAACCGATGCAAGCAACGGAGAAACGCTAATCGGTGCAAGCATTTTGGTGGTTGGAACCTCTTCGGGTACGGTCTCCGACATTGACGGCACCTACAGCCTAACTGTTCCTGATGGTGCATCAGCCCTGAGGGTCAGCTACACTGGCTATGAAACGGCAGAAGTGCAGCTTGGCGCTTCTAGTACTGTTGACATAGCCATGAATCCCGGCACGCTCCTCAACGAAGTCGTAGTCATTGGCTACGGTGAAGTAAAAAAGGAAGATGCTACTGGTTCCGTTACCGAGGTCAATTCAGAGGTATTCAACCGGGGCGCTATTACTGCTCCACAGGAATTACTAGCAGGAAAAGTGGCTGGTGTGCAAATCACACCCAGCTCTGATCCAGGCGGTGGCGCCCAGATTAGAATTCGGGGCGGCTCCTCGCTCAGCGCTTCCAACGACCCACTCATCGTGATTGACGGAATTCCGCTTGACAACCGAGGTATTTCTGGTGCAAGAAACATTTTTGACTTCGTAAACCCAAACGACATCGAGACTTTTACGGTACTCAAGGATGCTTCTGCAACGGCCATTTATGGTAGCCGGGCCTCTAACGGCGTTATCATCATCACCACTAAAAAAGGAAAACTTGGACAGAAAGTGAAGGTGGAGTACAATGGCAACGTTTCTTTCAGCAATGCACTCCAAACCGCAGATGTGCTCAATGCAAGTGAATACAAGGACCTTATCAACACCAGGTTTCCAGACACCCACCCCTCTAAAGCTTTACTTGGTGCTGCCAATACAGATTGGCAAGATGCCATCTACGAAACGGGGGTTGGACATGACCACAATTTGAACTTTGCAGGTGGAATTGGTTCAGTGCCCTATCGTGTTTCTGTGGGTTATACCGATAAAAAAGGTATCCTGAAAACGGACCACTACCAACGCACCACAGCATCTATCAACCTTTCTCCAAAGTTTATTGACAACCGTCTTCAGGTGAATTTCAGCTTGAAAGGCATGAACACTGACAACAACTTCGCAAACCGTGGTGCGATTGGTGCTGCTTCATTTTTTGACCCAACACAGCCTATCCGTGATGCAAACAGCCCGTATGGTGGTTATTTCACTTGGTTGCAGGGCAACGGAGAGCCTAACACTTTGTCGCCAGCGAATCCATTAGCACAGTTGAACCTCCGTAAGGACAAATCAAATGTGAAGCGTTTTGTGGTCAGCTCTAGTTTTGACTACCGTTTTGGCTTCTTACCGGAATTGCGTGCAAACCTTAACTTGGCTTACGACAGGTCAAATGGTGAGGGCAATATTGATGTGCCTGCAAATGCATCCTTCGCCTTTTTTGATGGAGGTATAAAAAATACCTACAGCCAAACTAAGGAGAATAGCCTTCTCGAATTTTACCTGAATTATG
>JAHEAS010000283.1:0-4476 GCA_024642645.1 Saprospirales bacterium
TGCTCTCCATGATGTTATTAATGTCCTCGTGGTCTAGCTTGTTGTTGAACCCATCAAAATCAATGGGTAAAAACGAGCCTGGAAGCCCATGGCCAGAGAAGTAAACCATCACCAGGTCCTCTGTGCCAGCCTTGCCGAAAATATCGGTCATGGCAGATAAAATCTTATCGTGCGTGGCGTCTTCATCAATTAGAATTTTGATTTGATTGTCGGCAAGTGCACCGCCTTCTGGACTTTTCAGAAAGGCGTACATGCGGTAAGCGTCATCATCGGTGTAGCGCAGCGTAGGCATGTGGTCGTAAGCGGAAATGCCCACTACAACCGCCCAGACCTTCATCTGGCTCGCCTGACGGATGGCGATGTAGGCTTCCGGGTCGAGCATGGCTGGTGGAGTTGCCTCCACAGGCTTGGGCAGGGAAGCTCCCATGTAAGAGCCATCTTTCCAGTAGCCAGCTACCTCTGTGCCATCGGTCAGGAAAAGCGAGCCTTGGCCGTTGAAGCTACCTAGGGCCCAATTGCCCTTGTAGCGCTCGCCATTGGAATAGTAGATAACGCCCTCCCCGTCAGGCATGGCGTTTTCAAAATCACCGACGTACTTGGCCACGCCGTCTTTATAAATATAGGTGCCACGTCCGTTCTGGCAGTCGCCTTCGATACAGCCGACCTTGCCGTGCTCGATTTTGGAGTTGCCGAGGTACTCGCCCTCCCGCCACTCGCCGGTGGTCTGCGTGTTGTCGGCGTAGTAAAATATACCGACACCTTCTTTCAGGCCCGCTTTGAAGTTGCCCTCGTAGCGGTCGCCATTTGTATAGGTAAAAATGCCCTGACCTTCGGGCTTGCTATCCTTAAACTTGCCGACGTACTTGCTGCCACCAGCGTAGGCAAAGGTGCCTTCGCCATTCTCACAATCGCCAGCGAGGCAGCCTGTTTGCACTTCGGGTTCTTTTTCGGGGAAAAGATTGGCGATGGGCTGGCCGAGTGAATCAAGCGGAAGGCCCATTTTCCAGTTTCCCTCCCAAATGCGACCATCTTCGAGGGTTTTGATGCCATGACCTTCTTGGAAGCGGTGCGCCCACTCGCCACGGTATGTGCTGCCGTCGGTGTAGTAGCAAGTGCCTATACCGTGAATTTCATTGTCTTTGAACTGGCCGATGTACTTGGCTCCGCTGGGGTAGAGATAAATGCCCGTACCGTTTTTGCAGTCACCTGAAATGCACTGGGCAGATAAAGAAATTGTGAAGAAAAAAAACAGGGCAAGGATTGTGTATTGCTTCATAAATGTGGAAAAAAATTTAATATCACAAGAAAAATGGTGTAGGATAATACAACGATGTTTTCAGGGTAAAAGTTATGTGCCAACCCATTTTGTGGTCAGCCAATTTATTGGGACAACCAAAATGAACTACATGAAAAGCCTTCCATTTAGCATCGAGCATATGGGTCGGCCCAATAACTTGGGCATCCATGAGCGAGGTGTTACGCCAGCTCCGTCACGCTCATCAGTGGCAGTTCCACGAAGAAAGTAGTGCCTTTGTCCATCTCCGTTTCAAAATATATATCGCCCTTGAATCCTTCTATGATGCTTTTACAAATGGCGAGGCCAAGCCCCGTTCCAGAGTTTTTTGTGGAAAAATTTGGCGAAAAAACTTTCTCCTGAATCTCTGGCGGGATGCCGGACCCGTTGTCCGCAACTTTTAGGATAGCCTTGTTCCCTTCTTGGTAAAGCACTATTTTTATTAATCCCTTCCTTTCGTCAGGTACGGCCTGGATGGCGTTTTTCAACAAGTTATTGAAAACTCTGGTCACATGGTTCCGGTCGGCATAAACTTCAAAGTCTGATTTGGGCATTTCGATGCTGATATCCATGTCCGGGCGCTCGTTCTTGAACAGGTGGTGCACCGAAGCAGCCAAGTCGTTGAGCGAAAACTGGATGTTCTGCGCCTGCGGCATCTTGGCGAAGTTGGAAAATTCGGTTGCAATTTGCGCCAGCGACTCAATCTGCTCTACCAGCGTGCCGGACACCCGTTTTAGCAGCGGCTCAATGCTCTTTGGGTCGGGGTTCGACTGGTAGGCATGGAGCAGGTACTGGATGCTTAGCTTCATGGGCGTCAAAGGGTTCTTGATTTCGTGGGCCACTTGTTTGGCCATTTCTCTCCAAGCGCCGTCACGCTCAGATTGCGCCAGCAGCAATGAGCTTTCTTCAATTTTTTTAACGGCTCGGTTGTAGGCTTCCACGAGGTCACCAATTTCATCCTTTCGCCGCCACACGATTGGCTCGTTGCCGCCGAGGCGGAGGCGCTGAAGGCTGTTCCCCAGTTCCGTCAGCTTCTTGGTAATGCTGTTGGCAATGACGATGGCCAAACCACCTGCAATCAACAGCAAGAATACATAAACATTTAGCAGGGTACTCATGAAATCCGTTACCTCACTGCGCAACTCCCGGTGCTGGGCATAGTAGGGTATTCCCATATAGGCAAGCGTATTGCCCTCCAAATCCTTGAGCGGGAGGTATGCGGCAGTGTAGAACAGGTTGCCGATACTTTCGTCCTGGTCACTGCGCTCGAAGCCGAGGTTGTGCAGGTTCAGGTAGGCATAAGCGCCCATTTTATTGGAGACAAGGCCGCCCTTGAAAATATCCTCTTCCGAGGAGGTAATCAGGTCGCCATTGAGGTTGTAGATGTTGACATCGAGGCGGTGGACCTCCGAAACCAACGGAATCAGCGAGGACAATGAGAATGCGTTCAGTTCTTCCATATCGCCCACCATCAATTCTTCGTGTGGTTTTTCCAGTTTTATCCTGAACTTATGCGGCTCCTCCTGCTTGTGTTCCAATTCTTTCCCGCCGGCACGCTCCCTTTCGTTTTCTGCAATGGTGCCACCTTTCTTTTCACGTTCTCTTTCTCGCTCCATTTCCCGTTTTTTCTCCCGAGCGAGCTCTTCTGTATCCTTGCCATGGTCTTTTAATTCACGGCGGCGCTCGTTATCCCACTCCCGTTGGCGCTCCTTGTGCCATGCCCTGATTTCATAGTTTACACTGGCAAGTGCGGAGGTTACTTTCCGGTCAAGGCGGCCCTTGTGGTAATCGTTGGAGGACTTTTGGAAGTACCAAACTGTCACGAATCCAATGCCAAGGAACGAGAACAAAACCATGCTGATGACCCAGAATTGAAACTGGTTTCGCAGAGAAGGCTTCGCCGTTCGGAAAAAATTGAGTGGCCCTGGCAGGGCATTGGTGAAATAATTAATGCCACCAAAAAGCAGAATAGCCAAGGTCAGCAAGGTGAAAACATAAGAGAAAAGTGAAAGTGGTTTGATATAGCCACCCGTCACACGTCCTATTTTGATAGCAATATTGTTGGGAGCGTGATAAAGCAGCTCCGATCGGGTGCTGCTGTGTTTCACGATTCGAATTTGCCCCTCCGGTGGCAGCGAGTCCGTCAGCTGCTTGGCGTAGGTTTCGTTTCTGTCTTCGACGAGTGTATCGTTTTGGTAAATACCGTAATCATAGTTGTCCAGTTCTCCGAGGTTCTTGTACTTTTTGTCCAACAACATCTCCGTGTACACTTTCGATGGGGTGGAAAACGAACGTTTCAGCATCACAAAAATGGTCAACGGGTGGCTCGTCTTGAGGTCGAGGCGGAGTAGGTAACCAGGATCCCTCGTTTTTTCGGGACGGAAGCGCAGGATAGGACTGCTAGTGGCATTGGCCTGCATGAACTGCCGCTCCATATCACCGAATGTCTTGTTTTGTTCGGTCAATGCTGCTTCGCCATTTTCCCGATAATACCCGTACAGCGTGAATTTATAGTTGTGCAGCAGGTATTTGTTAATGCCGAAATGAGCATCCATGATGTCTCGTGCCTCCTCCTTGGGTATCAGTTCATCTTCGTAATAATTGGTGAGCAGGTTCCACATGTGGCGGGTAGAATCAGCTAGCAGCAGTTTCCCAATTTCTATGACACCTTCCTCAGCCTGCTTGTCTTCGTAGCTGGCAAGTGCAATGGCATATTCCTCCCGGCGGAGGTAGTCCTTGTCGCCGTTGTATTTGTATAGCAGCATTGCCGTGAGGCATGAAAAAAGCATCAACCAACCAACAAGCCACTGCAAGGACAATGCACGCACTTCCACGAAAAATTCGAATACAATCAGGTAAATAAGCGCAGCCGTGAGGAAATAGACCACGGGCAATTTCAAATCACCGTACAAGACCACAGGTATCGATGCCAATAGCGATACCGCAATTGCTCCCAATCGACCATTCTTACTCAACCCGACTTTATAGATGGCCTGCATCATGCGGTGGCTGAACAGGAAAAATGCCAATAGCAATAGTACCACGCCAATCATTGCCAGCACGCTCTGGGAGTTGAGGTTAAATACATTTTCAAAATCAAAAACAATGGAAGAGTCCAGTATGATGGATTTGAAAATGCTGCAAACCATCAGCATTGCCAAGTTTACGCTGAAAAAATTGAG
>JAHEAS010000283.1:4486-5460 GCA_024642645.1 Saprospirales bacterium
AAATCGGATGGCCACCGATGGGTGAGCAAACTCTTTCACCTGAAATTCTCGGTTAAAAAACACCATCATCCAAACGAGAAGAATGATGTTGATCAACAATTCACCTAGCGAGTTTACCCCTTCAAGTATCGGATCGGTAAACACGGTGGAGAAGGTTTGAAATGTAGCAAAGTGCTGTGCGAAGCCAAACTGAATGGTCATGTATCGGACGAAAATTACCGAACCCAACACGAAGGCAGCACCGACCCAAGGCTTGTATTTTTTAACCAGCAGCACAGCTAGGTCGTTTATCAGCACACCAATGAAAATGAAACCAATTAGGTAGATAAAAAAGACCAGTTGAAGGTTGACACGATCTTTGGCGGGACCAGTGGCACCAAGCCAGGCGAGCGGTTTCCCGTCCATGCTTTTGATTGCGAACTTGTCGCCAGACTCTTTGAGAAATACGTCGGCTGGGATAGGGAAGTCGTCGGTCACAAACTCGTTGGGCAAAAAATCGCTTTTCCTTGAGAACTCCCGTTTGATGGGAATCATAGCCAATGCCATCACATCCGCACTCAACTTTTGTTTGATAAGCTCAAAGTATCCATTTGGGAGTCGGATCAGACGAACATTTTCTGGCTCATTGGCCAGTACCATAGCTTGTTCGGGAGAAAGATAAGCGCGGTTGTTGAGCCAATAGACTAACGAATCTTTGTAGTAAAGACGAATGTTATATTGCTTATTGGTTAGGAAGAGCAGCCGGTCGAGGTCAGCCTTTTGTTGTGGTGACGGGAGGTATTCTACGCCTTTCAGCTGCCTGAAAATGAAGCCAGTATCAGACAGGAAAGAATATACCTCGGATTCTTTTTTGTGCAAACTCCGTTCAATACGGTGTACATAAGTATCGAGGTGATCTTCTTTTGAAACCCCGAAATCGAGGATAAGGCCTAAGCCAAAAAATAGGATAACGGCAGCAATGGCGTAGTAAGTTC
>JAHEAS010000284.1 GCA_024642645.1 Saprospirales bacterium
AAAATCAAGTTCGATAATTTGTAGAGCTCTGTTTGTCTCATCACTTGTCAGCTTCTTTTCTGTAACAACCAATGTTTGTGCACTGCCATCAAATAGCGTTAGACTTCCAGGCAAAATCCGACGTCTATCCAAAACGATACGCAAAGGCGACTTGCCAAACCAATGGCGAGTTGTAAGTGAAGGGTTATCAGTCAGAGCTGTATTTGTGCCTATTAATATGGCATCGTACGCTCCCCTACCCTTGTGGGCCAATACTTGTGAGTAATGATTACTGAACCAGACCTGCTCACCCATTTTTCCCATGTACCCATCAATTGATTTGGCAAATTTCAATTGGATAAATGGTCTTTTTTGGGACACAAAAACGTTCCGAACATCGCTGGGCAAATTTGGCTGGCTTCCACAAACACCACTTACCACTTCTACTCCTGACTGCCTTAATATTTCAACCCCTTTCCCTGCCACTTCCGGTGTTTGGTCCAAGCTGGATATGACAACTTTTGGTATGCGTTCCCGCAAAATCAAATCTGTGCAGGCAGGCGTTTTACCATGAAAGCAGCATGGTTCCAAAGAAACATAAAGGGTTGATTGACTAATTAACATTCTATCCTCTCTCGAAACGGAGGCTACGCATTGAACCTCGGCATGAGATTGGCCATAGCGTTGGTGCCACCCCTCCCCTATCACACGTCCGTTATGCAAAAGCACTGCACCGACCATTGGGTTGGGGCTAACGCTACCTGACCCGAGGCGGGCCAAATCGAAGCATCGCTGCATAAAAATTTCGTCGTTCATTTTGCGTTAATTTTTGCGAGTGGCAAAGAAAAGCAATGCAATCGGGACAAATACAATTTATGGTCAAACAACCTTTGCCGTTTTTCGTTTGTCTATCAAATTGCTCTCTATGACTAAACAAAGGAAGATTTGGGAGGATTTTTGGCAACTTCGCCCTCGGTTGTCAACCGAAAAAGCATTTTTGGCATCTAAATAATACCAACAATCTGATTATCAATTATTTATGAAAAATTATTTTAAACGTTCAATAATGATAAAGAACTGTTTTACCCTGCTTTGGGCAATTTTAGGGATTGTAAACCTTTCGGCCCAAACCAACAAAATCAATTTCACGGAATACGACCTGCCCAACGGTTTGCACGTTATCCTGCACGAAGACCACTCCACACCAATCGTGGCAGTATCGGTTCTTTACCATGTAGGCTCAAAAAATGAAAAACCAGACCGAACTGGTTTTGCGCATTTTTTCGAACACCTGCTCTTTGAAGGTTCGGCGAACATCGCTCGTGGTGAATTCGACGATTACATTCAGAAAGCCGGTGGTACCAACAACGCCAACACGAGCTGGGACCGTACCTTTTATTACGAAGTATTGCCGTCCAACCAACTCGGTCTTGGACTGTGGCTGGAGTCTGAAAGAATGCTTCAAGCGAAGGTCGAAAATGTTGGAATCGAGACCCAACGCCAAGTGGTTAAAGAGGAGCGCCGTCAGCGCATCGACAACCAACCATATGGCACAGTGCTGGAGGAGTCTATGAAGCGGGCATTTCGCAACCACCCCTATAAATGGCCAATAATCGGGTATATGGAACACCTTGACGCTGCCCAAGAGTCAGACTACAAGCAGTTTTATGCTGATTATTATGTCCCAAATAACGCTACGCTTTCCATTGCAGGGGACATCAACGTGGCAGATGCAAAGAACTTGATTAACAACTACTTCGCTAGTATACCAAAGAAAGCTGACCCTTACCGACCTAAAATTGTTGAGCCAGCGCTAGGTGGTGAAGTACGGGACACGATTTTTGACAATATTCAGTTACCAGCTGTAATTCAAACTTACCGCATCCCAGCGCAGGGCACTCCAGATTTTTATGCGGTTACCATGCTGTCTCAATTACTTTCTCAAGGCGAAAGTTCCAGGCTCCATAAGGCACTTATAGACCAACAACAAAAGGCATTGTTTGTAGGAAACTTCCCGCTTTCACTGGAAGACCCAGGCGTTTCAATCGCATTTGGAATCTGCAATGGTGGTGTCGATCCAAAGGAAGTAGAGGCCAGTATGGATGCAGAGGTGACTAAAGTTCAAAATGAATTGATAACTGAAGTAGAGTTCCAAAAGCTTCGTAATCAAGTCGAGAACGATTTTATTTCTACTAACGAAACGGTTCAAGGCATTGCAGAAAGCCTAGCCAATTACCACACCTATTTTGGCGAAGCCAACCTTATCAATACTGAAATTGACCGTTACATGAAAGTGACCCGAGAAGACATTCAGCGGGTGGCAAAAAAGTATTTCGTCAGGGAGAACCGAGTGGTACTCTACTATTTGGCGAAACCAGCCAACCCGTAATTTTAGATTTTAGAATCTAAACAGGTACTTATTTTCAACTTAATCTAAAGATTATCAATAGTTTATGAAAAAGATATTTTTTCTAAAAATAATGTTGCTCATCGTTTTTGCCCAAGTTGTGAATGGGCAAAATGACTTTCGCAAAACAGCACCAAAGCCAGGCCCTGCTCCAAAAATTGAACTTGGAAAGGCAGAACAGTTCACAATGAAAAACGGCCTTAAGGTCATTGTCGTGGAGAACCACAAGTTACCGCGGGTAAGCTTTCAGGTATTCGTAGATGTACCTCCAATGCTGGAGGGCGACCTTGCTGGATTTTCTGGAATAGCAGGCAGTATGCTAAATAAAGGGACAACGACCCGTTCAAAATCTCAAATTGACGAAGCGGTAGACTTTATGGGTGCTTCGTTAAACACCTCAGCGTCAGGTGTATCGGGTAGCTGTCTTAGCCGGTATAAGGATAAATTGTTAGAAGTAATGTCGGATGTGCTTTTGAATCCTACCTTCCCAACTGAAGAATTTGAAAAGGTAAAAAAACAAACGGCCTCTGGTCTTGAATCACAAAAGGACGACCCCAATGCCATCGCTGGGATAGTGGGTCCTGTGATTCGTAATGGCAAGAGCCACCCTTACGGTGAAGTAATGACAGAAAAATCGCTTGAAAAAATCACGGTCGAAAAGTGCCGTGAATTTTACACCCAACATTTTAAGCCTAATATCGCCTACCTCATCGTAACGGGTGATATCACCCCCAACGAAGTGAAAAAGATTGCTCCGAAATACTTTGGTGATTGGAAAATGGGTGATGTAAACCGCACTCATTTTGACACACCGCAGAAACCCAGCGCCACGCAAGTCGATTTCGTAGATAAAGCTGGTGCTGTGCAATCGGTTATCAACATCACCTACCCAGTCGAAATGAAGCCTGGCACCAATGACGTAATCAAAGCGAGTGTAATGAACACTGTTTTGGGAAGTTATTTCGGTAGCCGCCTAATGTCCAACCTTCGGGAAGACAAGGCATATACCTATGGCGCCCGTTCATCATTGAGCACCGACCCAGTCATCGGCAATTTCAATGCAAATGCCAGTGTGAGAAACGAAGTGACCGATAGCTCCATTGTACAGTTTTTTGTGGAGATGGATAAGCTTCGCAATGAAACAATGCCGGAAGAAGAATTGAGCATGGTCAAAAACGTAATGACTGGCAATTTCGCTCGCTCACTTGAAGACCCGGCAACAGTCGCAAGGTTTGCTCTGAACACTGCTCGGTTCAACCTGCCTGCGGACTACTATGAAAAATACCTCCTTCGTCTTAGTCAAGTCAGCGTTGACGACATCAAGCAAATGGCTAACAAGTACCTTGCAATCAATAATGCCCATATTTTGGTCGTAGGAAATAAGGATGAAGTTGCTGCAAAGCTTGCAACTTTTTCTGCAGACAAGAAAGTCAGGTTTTTTGATGTTTATGGAAACCCAATAGAACAAGCTGGGTTGGAAGTGCCTATCGGTATAACCGCTCAGACCGTCCTTGCTGACTACTTGAATGCCCTGGGCGGCAAGAAATTGGATGGCATTAAATCAGTTTACCTGAACATGTCTGCAAATATTCAAGGCATGGAGATGGTAACGGAGATGAATCAAATGGCGCCCAATAAGCTAGACGTTGTAAATTCTATGATGGGCAATATCATCATGGAATCCATTTTTGATGGTGAAAAAGGTATGAACATGCAGATGGGCAACAAAAGCGCCATGGAAGGAGCATCTCTGGAAGACATGAAAATTGATGCTCACTTGTTCCCGGAAAGGTTTTATGAAAAATTGGGAGTAAAAACTGAACTGAAAGGCATCGAAATGGTAGAAGGCAAGAAAGCATATAAAATCCAAGTGGAGTATCCATCTGGTTCCAAAAAAACGCACTACTTTGACTTGGAAACCAATTTAAAAATTCGAGAAATCGAAGACAAGGATGGTAATTTGATAACCAACGATATTACAAGTTACAAGGAGGTGGATGGCATCAAGTTCCCAGAATTAGTGAAGATTTCGGGCCTTGCGCCTATCCCACTACTAATGACCACTAAAGACGTGGAAGTAAATGGCGAAATGGATGCTAACTTGTTCATTATCAAATAGGTAAATTCACGCTTATAGCATAGAAAAAGCCTCGGCAATTCAATTTGCCGAGGCTTTTATCATAAAAAAAACTTGTTGCTTAAACTGCAAAACTTTCTCCGCAGCCACAAGTTCGGGCAGCGTTTGGATTTTGGAAATAAAAGCCCTTACCTTCCAAGCCTCCTGAAAACTCTAATGTAGAATTGAACAAATAAAGGAAGCTTTTTAAATCAGTAACGACTTTCATACCATTGTCCTCAAAAACCTGGTCATTTGGCTGCGATTCGTTATCAAAATCCATGATGTACGAAAGACCAGAGCATCCCCCACTTGTGACACTAACTCGGACGAAGTAATCCTCGCCCAATCCCTGTTTTTCCATGATTTTTTTAATCCGCTCCTTGGCGGTATCTGCTACGAAAAGCATCTTTCTTAATTTTTATTCATAAAAATTAGGCTACGCTTGCATCGACTTCTACCTCGACACCGTTTTTCTTTTTGTAATCAGCAATAGCCGCTTTGATGGCATCTTCCGCCAAGACAGAACAGTGGATCTTAACAGGTGGCAAGGCCAG
The DNA here is from genome assembly GCA_024642645.1 of Saprospirales bacterium. GTDB lineage: Bacteria > Bacteroidota > Bacteroidia > Chitinophagales > Saprospiraceae > UBA6168. The sequence continues at coordinate 5,060 of JAHEAS010000284.1, forward strand.
CTCTTCCACGATGTCCATGTTATCAATCTTCAAAGCATCATCTACTGATTTGCCTTTAAGCCACTCAGTAGCTAAAGATGAAGAGGCAATGGCAGAGCCGCAACCGAAGGTCTTGAACTTAGCGTCACGGATAACACCCGTAGCGTCATCGACTTCAATTTGAAGACGCATTACGTCGCCACATTCAGGTGCGCCAACAAGACCAGTGCCCACACTTTTGCTAGCTTTGTCAAGGGTTCCAACGTTGCGTGGGTTTTGAAAATGGTCAATAACTTTATTTGAATAAGCCATAAGTTAGGATTGTTTGATTGTTGATTAAAATTGTTGATTATAGAACGAAGCAGGGTTAAGTTTTATCTTAATGTGCTGCCCATTCTATTTTGGAAAGGTCAACACC
>JAHEAS010000285.1 GCA_024642645.1 Saprospirales bacterium
TGCTTTCATCTCCCACCTGAACTGTGTTCGGTCCTCTTCATTTTTGGGATTTGCACTCGGCATATCCTGCCAGACAAGGATGCCCAAGCGGTCGCAGAGGTAGTACCAGCGCTCTGGCTCTACCTTTACGTGTTTTCGTATCATGTTGAAACCCAATGACTTAAGTGTTTCAATATCGTATTTCATGGCCTCCTCGTTGGGGGCGGTGTACAGCCCATCTGGCCAAAATCCTTGGTCTAGGGGGCCGAGTTGGAAGATGGGCTTGTTGTTAAGCATGAGGCGAGTTACCCCATTTTCGTCGGGACCTACGCTGGTTTTGCGCAGCCCAAAATAGCCCTTCACCTTGTCCACGTCTTTGCCGTTGCTGTCTTCAATCGTGATTTCAAGGTCGTAGAGAAAGGGGTCTTCGAGCGTCCAGAGATGGCCATCTTTCACGAATATCAAAAGCGGTGCACCTGCTTTGCCACTGGCAGAAGACACAGGGCGGCCATTTTGGATGACACTTGCCGTCACTTTTTGTCCAGCCAAAAAGCCTTCTGTCTCTACCCGCACCACCGCACGATTCTTGTCAGCATCTGGCTCTACACGATAAGAGCGGATATAAGAGGTCGGTACCGGCTCCATCCAAACCGTCTGCCAAATGCCACTAGTTGGTGTGTAATAAATTCCTCCGGGCGTTAGCGTCTGCTTTCCCACGGCTTGTCCGCCATCAGTAGTGGGGTCAACGGCATGGACAGAAATAACGGCCTCTTCCCCAAGTTTTACGGCATCGGTGATGTCAAAGAAGAAAGGGTCGTAGCCCCCTTTGTGGTCACCCACTTTTTTGCCATTCACAAAAACGGAGGCTTGCCAGTCCACCGCCCCAAAGTGGAGCAGCACCCGCTTCCCATTCCAGCGACTCGGCATGAAAAATTTTCGGGTATAGACCATCACATGAGTTGGCTCTACCCGCCAGCCGCAGCCCGAAAGCGCCGACTCGACAGGGTACGGCACCAAAATTTGCCCCTGTTTTTCGGGTAGTCCAGTTTTATCGTCCAACAAATTAAGGTTCCAAAGGCCGTTCAAGCTGACCCAGTCAGGGCGGGTCATGGTGGGTCTTGGGTAGTCGGGAAATGGGTTTTCTGGACTGACCTTTTCCGTCCATGGCGTAGTTAGGCCACCTTGTACGGGTTGCCATTTTTGCTGCGCAAAGGATGTAACTTGTTGAAAAAGAATGATTAAGGTGAAAAAGAATGGTAGGCTACGAAGTTTCATACTGGAAAAATTATGGGTGAATAGTCGGGCGAAGGTAGGCAGTTTTACCAACCTATATTACTACAAATTGGCACCTGTATTTAAATCCAAACAACCGATTGAGCCAAGTTGAGTTCGATTTTATGGCTAGCATTTATACCTTTGCTCAAGGTCATTTTAACTAAATCGATACATGAATTTAAAACCTACTTTCCTGCTGGCAATTTTCGCCACCATTTTCACCTTGGAAACTACAGCGCAAAATGTGCCTGTGCCGGCACCAGCGCAAACGCAACCCATACTCATCACCAATGCAACTGCTCACCTTGGCAACGGTCAGGTAATTGAAAACAGCTATATCGCTTTCAGCAACGGTAAAATCACTTTTGTGGGAAATATGGCCGTGGGACAAGGATTTCCAGGCCACCAAATCATTGACGCCGCTGGCAAGCACCTCTACCCCGGCTTCATTGCACCAGATTCTGAGTTGGGGTTGCAAGAAATTGAAGCAGTACGAGCTACCACTGATTCAAGGGAAGTTGGGTCATTGAACCCTAACATTCGCTCCATCATCGCCTATAACACGGACTCAGAAGTAACCCCGACCGTGCGCTCCATGGGAGTATTGATGGCTGAAATCACGCCTTCGGGTGGTCGAATTTCCGGCCAGTCGAGCATCGTTCAACTCGATGCATGGAACTGGGAGGATGCTGCCTATTCCACTGATTTTGCCATGCACTTGTCCTGGCCAAGTGCTTCCCGTTTTAACTGGCGAGAGAGCCGCATGGAGAAGAATGAGAATTTTGCAAACGATTTGAGAGAGTTGGACGACTTCTTCCAACAGGCCAAAGCCTATGGTGAAAACCAGGTGCCCGCTACGCCAAACCTTCGCTTCGAAGCAATGCAGGGTCTTTTTGATGGCTCAAAAAAACTGTTCATCCACACCAACTCGGCCACGGGAATACAAGAGGCCGTGCTGTTTGCGGAGCGACTTCAACTGAAGCCTACCATCATAGGCGGAAAGGATGCCTGGATGGTTACTGGCTTTTTGAAGGAGCATGATGTGCCTGTTATATTTGCCACTACACAGCAACTTCCCAGCCGGGAGGACGACGATATTGACCAACCTTTTAAGACCCCAGCCATGCTCCAAGCTGCTGGGCTTCGCTGGTGCTTCGCACATGACGGTTTCTGGAAACAGCGCAATCTGGCCTACCAAGCGGGACAAGCCGTGGGCTTTGGACTGGCTTACGAAGATGCCGTGCGGGCGCTCACTAGCAGCACAGCCGAGATTTTGGGCATTGGGAAAACGGTTGGAACGATTGAAGTTGGAAAAGATGCAACCCTGTTCATTAGCGAGGGCGATGCGCTGGACATGCGGACCAGCAAGGTGACAAGGGCTTTCATCCAAGGCCGGGACATAGATTTAGACAACAAACAGGAAATGCTTTACAGGCGTTTTCAACAAAAATACAAATCAAAGTAAGCCGCTGCTTATTTGGGTAAAACGAGCGAAAAAGTTGCGCCCTTCCCCAGTTCCGATTTCACGGTGATGTTCCCACCAAACCGCTTTGCAATTTTTTGGCAAATGGCAAGGCCAATGCCGGTGCCCTCGTACTCGCTTTGGTGGTGCAGTCGTTTAAAAATTTCAAATATCTTGGCTTGATTTGCCTCGGAAATCCCGATTCCATTATCCGTTACACTCACTATATGCGCCTCAGCAGTCTCTTCTGCTGCCACTCGGATATATGGCATTGTGCCTGGCTTTACGAATTTAATCGCATTGCTCATCAAGTTCTGGAATAGCTGCACATATAGCTGTTGAGTTCCTTTCAGTACAGGCAATTGTCCCCGTTCAATAATTGCACTGGTTTCGACAATGCGAATCTTCAGATTGGCCATACTCAAGTTAAACACCTCATTCAATGGTACATCCGTTAGCTCTTCTTGTACTTGGTTGACAGTAGAGTAACGCAAAAGGCCATCTAACAGGTTGTTCATACGGTTGACGCCTTCATTGACATAGCGGAAGTAATCCAGGTCTTCTCCGGTGACATGGGGCTTTGCCAGTTTTTCGATAACTTGTGTGAACGACCCTATCATTCGCAGGGGTTCTTTCAAGTCGTGGCTGGCGATGTAGGCGAATTGTCGAAGGTCATCGTTCACCCGTAGCAATTCCTCGTTTTGGCGGGTAATCTGCTCGCTTTTTTCAATCAGATTAGACTGGTATTCATTCTCCTTTACCAGTAGTTCAATTTCCTTTTGTTTTTCCCGAATGGCATGTCGGATTTCCATGTCAAGGTGGTGCCGACTGCGTTGCACCTTGGCGAACTCCTCTTGAATTTTGGTGTAACGCTCCTGGTGCTCAAATGCTTTTTCAAATTCCCCGTTACATTTATAAATCATCGCCAACAACTTGTTAGCCTTGATTTCGGCGGTATCGTCTTTGATTTGTTGAGCCAATTCGATGGCTTGGATAGCCATGGTGTGGGCATCTGTCAGCCTTTTATCTTCAAATGCAATTCGGCCCAGGTTCAGCAGGTTGATTTGTTTGCCATTGACCAAACCCTGGTCATCGAACATTTGCTGTGCAATTGTGGCATCCCGTGCCGCCTCTTCAAAGCGGTTCAATGCGATTTTCGTGCGGCTCAACTGCGCCAGTGAATAGGCCTTTAAGTCATCGAATTGGTGTTTTTGGGACAGTTCGTTGGCTTTTTCAAAATGGCCAATGGCCGTTTCTGGCTGCTCGGAAGTCAGGTAAATATTGCCGAGATTGTTGTAAACTACCGTTTGAGTCTTTGCGTCTATTACATCAAAATGCTTATTGATTACATTTTCATAGCGCCGAATTGCTTCTTCGTAATTATAAAGATGTGCGTACAACGTGCCGATGTTGATTTGAATCTGTACAATCATGTCCCTGTAGCCAATTGCCTCGCATTTGTCGAGGGCCTCCAGGAAATATTGCATCCCAATTTTGTAATTGGATTTCACACCACAAACCACGGCAATGTTTCTCAGCGCCACTACCTCCTTTTCTGCATCACCCAACTTCCGACTGAGTTGAAGCAGCTCTTGGCTCATCTCCAGTGACTTTGAATAGTCTTGTTTCAGAATATATGCCTGTGAAAACAACTGGAACATCTCGGCTTTTACTTGCTCCAGCGCACCGTTCTTAATTTCGTGCAGCAAGCCTTGAGTCTTAGTAGCCATTTCCAAACTGCCATTTAGGTCATTCAAGGCGAGGGCGAGATGGCCAAGACCAATATAAGATTTGACCAGCAGGGTATATTGCTTTTGTTGTTTTGTTAGGCACTTTGCTTCTTCAAAACGCTTTTTCGAAAGTTCATGGTTGTTATTGTTGAGGTGTATTCTTGCTTCAACAATTAATAGTTCGGCCGTGATTTCAGGTGATGGGTTTTGTTGGTTACAAGATTTTGCCGCTTCGAGGTAATAATTTGCCTTAGTGAAGAAAGAAGGTTCGTTCTGGTATTTTCCGTTGGTATTGTAAATACTTGCAAGCAACAGGTAGGCAAAGCAAAGACCCGTGTCCTCAATGGACCCGTTTTTCCCAAACTCAAGTGCAATTTGGGCCGTATTCAAAGCTTTCTTTAACTGTCTCCCTTGGTAAAACCGAAGGGAGTCATCCAAAAGCAAATTCAATTGCTTGTTCATTGACAAAGTTTTTAGAGAAGAGCAAATTACGGAGGGAACTGGAATTTTGGCGAGGCGGGTAAGCACAACCGCTTGGAGGTGCTGCCAAATGTTTGTTTAGCCGGTAGCCACAAGACCAAATAACTTGCCAATTATGGTTTCATCACGGACGTAAGCCAATACAAATAGTAATTTCATTGCAAACATTGGGATGAATAAAAAATGTCCTAACAAGAGAGATGGTTATAGCTCCCTTCGCTTACCTTGCATCCATGAATTGGGAAATCTACCTATTATTTTTCTTCATAGCTGCTTTGTACGCTTCCGTTGGATTTGGTGGCGGTTCCAGCTATATCGCCGTGCTTGCAATATTTGGCGTCAATTTCTTGCTCATGCGCTCTTCGGCATTGCTCTGCAACATTGTTGTGGTCAGTTTTGGCACCTACATTTTTCATAAAAATGGCTTTCTGGACTTGAGAAAAGCACTTCCACTAACCCTAGCCAGTGTTCCGATGGCCTTCCTCGGGGGCTATTTGCCTATCAAGGAACGGACA
>JAHEAS010000286.1 GCA_024642645.1 Saprospirales bacterium
AAGTACAAAGCAATCCTTGCAGATGAAGGAATACGTCGCCAAATCATTAAAGACGAGCTGACGGAAATCAAAGAACGCTTTGGTGATGAACGCCGCACCGAAATTTCTTACGAGGAAGGTGAAATCAACATGGAGGATTTCATCGCCGATGAAAATGTTGTGATTACTATTTCTCATGCAGGATATATCAAGCGAACTGTAATGACGGAATATCGTACCCAAAGCCGTGGTGGTAGGGGTGCGAGAGGCAGCAAGACGAAGGACGAAGATTTTATCGAGCACATGTTCGTCGCCAGCAACCATAACTACCTGATGTTCTTTACAGAAATGGGCAAATGTTACTGGATGCGAGTGTTTGAAATACCAGAAGGCACTAAAAATTCAGGTGGCCGTTTCATCCAAAATGTACTTTCTATCTCATCGGATGACAAAGTCAAAGCCTACATCATAGTCCAAAACTTGAACGACCAAGAATTCTTGGACAACAATTACATACTTTTCTGCACTAAAAAAGGACAGGTTAAGAAGACTTCGGTTGAAGCTTACTCCCGACCTCGGGAAGGTGGCATTATCGCTATCAATATAAATGAAGGCGACCAATTGCTTGAAGCAAGACTTACCAACGGTAACAACGAAATTTTCATTGCCTCCAAGGCAGGCAACGCCATCCACTTTATGGAGAAAAATGTTCGTCCAATGGGTAGGAATACCGCCGGGGTGAACGGTTTGACATTGGAGGATGAAAACGATGTAGTAGTTGGTATGGCCATCGTGGAACCAAACGACCCAACGCATACCATTCTTACCATTTCGGAGAAAGGCACCGGTAAACGTACTATGGCTGGTGATTATCGCCTTACAAACCGTGGGGGTAAAGGCGTAAAAACAATGGAAGTTACTGAAAAAACAGGAAGCGTAATTGCCATCAAGTCAGTAGCTGAGGATGAAGAGCTGATGATTACCACCAAATTGGGTATTGTCATTCGAATGCCAGTAACTGAAATTAGGGTAATGGGGCGGGCTACACAAGGCGTCAGAGTCATTAGGGTTGATGGTGATGATCAAATTGCAGACGTGACTGTAGTCCCACACGAAGAAGAGGAGGAGGTAGAAGGTCTGATAGTTCCTGAGGAAGGAACTTCTGAAGGGCCAGCAAATGACTCCTTAACCAACGAAGAAGATGACAAATGAGTCTTTATCAGGAGATAAGTTTTGATTTTATTGGAATCTTAACAATTCAATTCATGCCATTTAGTGCATTTTCTCGTCAATAGTGTGATTCAACAATTCCTAGTTTGAAAACATTTGAATCGAGATCATTAAATTAAATTCATATCAACATGAAAAAAGTTGTATTCGGCCTCTTGGCCATGTTTCTTGTCACAAATATTATCAACGCTCAGGATGACCCTGAGAAGGCATTGAGCAAAGCAGACAAGGCTTTAGCAGCTTATGCCCAAAATCTCGACCCTAACAATAATGAAGGCAAATTGAAGGAAGCAATTGAATTGATAGACTTCGCCGCTTCCGCTGATGTGAACAAGGGTAAAGTACGGACATGGCAGACCAAAGGTGAAATTTATAACGCCTTGGCTGATAGGGACTTAACCAATATGATTAAGAACCCAGATTTTGTTCCACAGTACCCAGATGCTCCTGTAGTTGCCGCCGAGTCATTCCTCAGCGCTCTTGGTGTTGCTGCCAAAAAATACGAAACCAAGGATGCACTCAAAGGGCTGAATGAAGCAGCTGGCAAGTTGAACAACATTGGGAATAGCCAAATAAAGCGAGGTGACTATGCAGGCGCCTTCAAATCTTTAGAGACTGTAATGAAGGTAAACGATGCAGTAAAGAAAAATGGTGGTGACCCTGTAATTGCTGATACAGATATGTCCAATCACAAATATGTGGTTGCATTTTGCGCATCGGCGGCTGGGAACAAAGACGCCGCTGGCAAATTGTTCAAAGAACTATATGAGTCTGACACAGACGAAGCAGCTGTTTATGCCCAATATTTTGACTACTTGTATCAAGGTGGCAATACTGCCGAGGCTTGGAAGGTATTTGATAAAGGACAATCAAAGTTTCCAGCTAGTACTGAAATTCTTTTCGCAGGTATCAATGCCAAAATAGTCGAAAAGGACTACGATGCACTCAAGCAGATGCTCAATAAAGCAATAGAAGCTGAACCAAACAATCCATCTATCTATTCAGCGCTTGGCAATGTTTATATGAGCCTTTTCAACGAAGAATACGCCAAAGACAACAACTCAGTAGCCGCTAAAGACTATTTTGACGAGTCACTTTCCTATTTCAACAAGGCAATTAGCATTGATGCAAGCCAATTCGATGCGATTTACAGCATTGGTTCACTTTACTTCAACAAGGCCGTAGAACTCATTAAAATCGCCAATGCACTTCCAATGGATAAGGAGAGTCAGAAAAAGTATAAGGTGCTTACCGAGGAATCAAAAGGATTGATGGTTACTGCCCTGCCATACTTCCAAAAAACGGAAGGCATGCAGCCAAATGACATCAATACATTAATTGCCCTTTCAGAAATTTATGCACGACAAAGCGAATTGGAAATTTCACAAGAATTCAAGAAACGCTTGGAAAAAGTGAGAAATGGCCAAGACGTTGGTGCTTCTTATTTCAAGAAATAACAAGTTTCGAAAGCCATAATTTAGGGTAGCAATGTGCATTCATTGCTACCCTATTTTTTTATCGAAAACCTGAAACCTCATCTGTTTGACTATATTCTTGGCATCTTTGGTTGATATTTTATTGAAATTTGTAAACAAATAAGTTCCAAAGCCTATATTTGCAGAAGCTAGAACCACCCACCAGTAAGAATAGCCGTATTTAATATGGCTTTTTGCCACCACTTTTTTTCCGCCCAACATTAAGATATGTAACTGAACCAAAAAATCTTGGATTCAATTCGGTACGGTTATTGCGCCTGATTACTAAGCTGTTACGCTTGATAATCAGATAAATGTTTTCGAGAAACTACACAGGGAGGCAAAATACCATTACTCGTTTTATCTTCGGGAAAGATGAAAATGCTGGCTGCTGTTTAGTATTGCCGGTAGTTCCCGTAGCATTCAAACAGCTATGTCTAAAAAGTACCCTCATTTTAAGCAATTGCATTCCCGAGATTGTGGAATCGTCTGTCTAAGGATGATTGCCCAGTTTTATGGCAAGTTTTACAATACGGAACAACTGCGCCCCCTAGCCCACCAAAAAGCGGAAGGTGTTAGTCTGCTGAACATAAGCGAAGCTTCGGAGCAAATCGGCATGCACACCGTCGGCGCAAAACTGTCCTACCACCGCCTAATCGAAGACATTCCACTGCCAGGCATCGCTCACTGGAAAGAAAATCACTTCGTTGTCGTTTACGAGGCAACCAAAAACCAAGTAACCATAGGCGACCCTGATGCTGACCAACTCGCTACCATTTCAACGCAAGAATTTCTAACTGGATGGATAGGTAACCCAACAGCTTACGACCAAGAAGGCATCATTTTGCTAATGGAGCCAACTGCCATTTTTTTCTCAGGAGAAAACAAACCCAGTGACCGTAACAAGTCTTTTTTCCTTTGGGAAAATCTCAAAAGTTATAAAAAGCTATTGGTTTTCTTGGCAGCTGCCATTGTAGTTGGAGCTTTGCTAGCCGTCACCTTCCCTTTTATCATCCAGCTTATAGTTGATGAGAGCATTGAACAGGAAAATGCTGACCTGTTGCCTAAGGTTCTACTCGTATGGATTGTACTTTTCATCAGCCAAATAGGGTTAGATTTTCTAAGGAGGCTCTTGCTATTCCATATCGGTGCAAAACTGAACATCAAGCTTTTGACCGATTTCATCGTCCGGTTGCTGCAATTGCCTGCCACATTTTTTCAGTCCAGAATGACAGATGACGTAATGCAAACGCTTTACGACAACCCAAGAGTCCACCGATTTTTTACAAAAGATGCGGTGTCGGTCATTTATGCTTCGTTTATTATTCTTCTGTTCATGCTGGTTTTGTTGTCGTTCAACTTCAAAATCTTTTTGACTGTCGCCATTTTCGCAGCAGTACAAGTGCTTTTTGTGCGATTTTTCATCAAAAAAAGAAAAGCGCTGAACTACAACCGCCACAAATTCGGTGCTGAACGATACAGCCGACTCACCGACCTAATTCGGGGCATTCGGGACATTAAGTTAGCAAATGCCGAGCAGACACAACGATGGGCATGGGAGCGTTCGGAAGCGCAGCTATTCAAAGTTGGACGTTCCTATTCACTTTCGGACGAACTTTCAGTTCAGGTGCCATTTTCATTGGGAGAGCTACGCAATATCTTGGTCATCTACTTCGCTGCGGTGGCTGTGATAGAGGGGAGTATGACCATTGGGGTCATGGTAGCTACCTTGTTCATCCTTACCCAATTAAACGGCCCTATTCGGCAGTTGATTGAGTTCTTCCTAAGTTGGCAAGAAGCCAAACTTGGGTTGGAGCGCATGAACGAGGTTTTTCATTATGACAAAGAATTGAAAGGGGAGAAAATCGATATCCTGCCTCAGGAAGGTATTTTAGAAGGCGAAAACCTATCGTTCCGTTATGAAGGCGAACATTCACCTTGGGTAATCAGCAGCCTCAATTTCCATATTCCCAAAGGGAAGATAACAGCAGTCGTTGGCCCGAACGGAAGTGGTAAATCTACCTTCCTAAATCTATTGACCACTTTTTTACAGCCGCAAGAAGGTATCTTGAAATTTGGCCAGATTCGCCTTTCGGATTTCCAAACTGCCACATGGCTTAGTCATTGTGGGGTAGTTTCGCAAGATGGGCACTTATTTTATGACACCATCGCTCGAAATATCGTACTTGGCGAGGAGTCTATCGACAGCAAGCGAATGATAGAAGCTGCAAAAATTGCCAATATATTGCCGTTTCTTGAAAGGCTGCAAAATGGATTTTACACGATGGTGGGTGAAGGTGGCATTGGTTTAAGCAAGGCTCAACGTCAAGGAATCTTGATTGCAAGGGCTATTTACAAACAACCCGAAATCCTCCTCCTCGATGAGGCGACCAACGACCTTGATGCACAGAACGAGACCTTGGTACTGAATCGAATTGAAGAGGCCTTCAAGGGGAAAACCGTAGTTATCTTCACCAGTCGAATCAATTTACCGATTCGAATTGACAATGTGATACCACTGGCACCACCAAAAGTCAAGGCTGAAACTCGCTCTCATTTGGCCAATTCAAAAGGAGGAAATAGCAATGTTGTCCCAGACAATTTTGAGGAGGTTCTCCATGACAATTAAGCAAGTCTCAGGTAGCTTACCGAAATTCTAAAATCAAAATGCAGCAGGATAATATCGAATATTTGAGCGGGGAAGTCAAGGAAATACTGTCCTCACCTCCGTCCTGGGTAGCGACA